>JAFWWK010000269.1 GCA_017523615.1 Clostridia bacterium | reverse complement strand
GGAAATCGTCAGATTTTCGTGCGCGGGGCTGTGCAACAGCCCCTTTGCTTATCTAATGGATATCATCCTTTGATGACGGACGGGAAACGGCCCGAAAGGAAATGCCGGTATTCCGGATGATCCGCGGCGGACTCATACTCGGCCCTGACGGTCCTGGCGAGCCACTCCCGCGTTTTCGCGCTCATCTCATCATACCGGAGGATGGTGATCAGGCCCAGCTTTTCCGCCCGCAGGATCTCCTGATACGCGTCCGGGATGAATTCCGCGCCGCGCACCTTCACAGGAGCCCGGCTGGTCACCGCGTCCGGGATCTCAAGGGCCGGGCCTGGATCGGGGACCGCGAAGGCCGAGTATATGTATCCGGACACACCCCGATACGTGCCGATCAGGGCGTCGGGCCAGTATTCCTCCAAACGCATCCGGCCGTCTTTCCCGAAGCCGTAGGGCCCCCATTTCGACCATCGGCCTTCCCAGGCAAAGCCCGTTTCCCGGCAGTATCTCTCCACGGCATTGCTCAGGTAGACCAGCACGTTTTCCCTTTTGCGGGAAAAATAAACAAGGGGGATCCCATGGTTCGAGATCCGCGGCTCCAGGCACGTGATACCCCCTGTGGGCGACGCGTGATAAAACATGCTCCCCTCCGTGTTCACCTGTAATACTTCCCGGTGAGCGTCTTTCTTTCAAGGCCTTCCCCCGCGGGAGCCGTCGTCACGGGAGGGCGTCGATGATCCCGGTGAGGCGGTCCCGGTCATAGAACAGGGCCGGATCGGACAAGTACACATCCGGCACCACGCCCGTGTCCGCGTCATACCAGGAGCCGTTCTTCACGGTCACCACGGTCCTGAAGCCGGAGAGGGTGAAGATGGTGTCCCATCCGGTCACCGTGGGGGTCACGATGCCGCTGCCGCCCTTGGTGGTCCGGCCGATCATGGTGACTTCCCCGCTCATCTTGAGCATGGCCGCGGTCAGGTTCGCGCTGGAGAAGGTCTCCGGGGAAATGAGGCAGAACAGCTTTTTCTTCCCCCGCAGGGTGTCCCCGTCGGTGAACTGCCGGTCCCGGTCGATATCCGCCCGGTACTGCCCCACGCCCAGGCCGCCGCTGAAGGAATTGGCGATGGTCACATACCCCTCGCCCAGGAACCAGCTGAGCGCGCAGGCCGCGGAGTTCACGTCCCCGCCGGGGTTGTGGCTCAGGTCCAGCACCACGTTTTTGATGGGGCTGTTTTCACGGAAGATCCTCCCGTGCGCGTACAGGATCTCCTCCACGGCGTCCATGAACACGATGTTTTCCGGGTCCCCCGGGTCCATGGAATAGAAGCGCTCGCTCGTCACGGAGGTGCTCATGGCATACAGCGTCAGGTAGGCCGTATCGCCGGACTCCGAGTAGAATACCAGAGGATCCAGGCCGCTGTCTCCAAAGGCTTTCCTGAAGGCCGCCTCGGTCTTATCAAAGATACCGGAGGACAGCCCCTCGTCCTCGTATGTCAGGGCCTCTTCCGGCCCGGCCATCCAGGAGGAAAAGTTGAAATTGCTGTGGAAGTCGTTCAGGGCGAACCGGATCGTGTCCAGCAGGGCCTGATCGGCCTGCGCGGGATCCGGGCTGAGCAGCTTTTCCTCATAGCCGTTGTTTTTGAAAAAGCTCCGGAAGCTGCCGATATGGTGGCTGTCCTTCAGGCCGTAGAAGTGATCCAGGATGAGGCACAGTTCGTTATAGCCGTATTCCGCCAGTTCGGGGGAACGAAATGCGGGGGGCTGGGAAAAATAGATCTGCCCCAGGTCGCTCGGCGCGTCGCTCCAGCCGAACATGGAGCCCCGCGGGCCGATGAACACCGCCGCGCCGTTGCAGCACAGGATCCTCATGGGCGCGTCCGCCACCCACATCATCAGATCGAACGCGGTGTGCAGGGGGAGCAGGTATTTCCCGTCCTGCGCGATCATGGGGATGCCGTAAGATGAAAGGTCCAGCGTCCTTTCCCCGCCCAGGCGGCTCACTTTGGGATCATAGATACGCTCAAGGAAGTCCAGCTCGTTCGTCTGGATCTCAAAGGGGGAATGAGCCGGGTCCTTCCCGAAGGTGTCCATACAGGTGTAGGTCACCGTGCCCCGGTCAAAATCGATGATGACATGGGACTGACGGGGCCTGTAGGTGCAGGTGAACACAGAACGTCCCTCATCGATACTGAAGGCGTAATCCTCCTTCGGCGCGATCTCCCCCCCGAAGGGATCCCGGGCGTCAAAGGCCGCCACGCTGTTCATCAGCCCCACGAAGTCTTTCAGTTCCGCGTATGGGAGATCCCCCGCCCCGTCCAGATAATACAGCGGGTGATCGGGGATGAGCACCATGTCCTGCGCGGACCGGATATCCCGGTCATCCGTGCAGTAGACCGGGACTGAACTTGTTTCCACCGTGTGCGGCGCGCTCTGAGCCGGGACTGAGACCGGCAGCAGAGCCAGAAGGATCAGGATCGCGAGGCATCGTTTCATCAGAGATCACTCTCCTGTTTTTCAACTTGTGTTCCGGGCGGGCCCGCTTCATCCATCAGCGTAGCGGATGAGCGGGCAAAAGTCAAGCGAAACCATCCGCCGCCGCGGCAGCAAAAAGGGGCTGTGAAAGAAAGGCATTGAGAAAATGCCCGAGCTTCACAGCCCCTTTAGCATGACCATAAATTGACAAAAAAAGGCCGAAGACGCAAAAGCCCCTTTACCCCCAAACGACACACCAGAATCCATCAGGCAGCAGTTTGGGAGCGGAGGCTTTTGTTATAGAATTTGTACAGGTTGTGGCCGACAGAAACCAGATAAAGCTCCAGTTTCACAAAATCGAGCCCTCTGCGTACGATTCTCTTGTAGTTTCGGTCCTGCTTCAGGATGCCGAATGTTCCTTCGGCCTGGATGGACCGGTTCATCCTCAGCAGGGCACCATGGACGCATTCCAGGTTTTCCAGGACCTCCCGGTGCATTGAGGTCAGTTCTTCGTTAAGGCGTATCGTGCGATTTCGGTCGGTCTTTTTGCACTGTCCGGCATAGGGACAGCCGCTGCAGTCTTCGCACTCATAAACCTCTTCCTGTCGGCCATAGAGATTGCCTTTGATTGCTTTCCGGTAAGCAAACCGAAATGCCTTCCCATTCGGGCATACCAAGTTTCCGGCCGCGTCGGTTTTGAAGTTGACCGCGCGGAACGGATCATTACGATACTTTCCGTCCTCCGTTTCTTTTTTATACATCGGAAACTTCATGAACTTCTCCATCCCGTGTTCCTGACAATAGATGTAGTTGTTGTACGAGCCGTATCCCGCGTCCGCAATGGGGTAGCGGGGATAGAACCCATACAGCTTCTTGAATTTCTCCATCAAGGGAATAAAACAGTCCATATCGGAGCGATATTGCCGGACATCCACCGCGGTAATGTATTCGTCCGCAACCGCGATCTGGATATTGTAACCGGGCAGCAGCTGGTCGTTGCCCATGTAGTCGCACTTCATCCGCATGAAAGTCGCGTCGTGGTCGGTCTTCGAATAGCTGTTGCGCTCCGTTCCGCAGATCCTGAGTTTTTCCACATACTCGCTCAGTTTCTTCGCGTAAATCACCAGCTTTTCGTAGTGCCGCTGCTGAATGCTTTTGTGATGTCCCCGCCCGTGTTTGAACTGCCGACTGTCTATTCCTACCAATCCGGCGTACCGTTCTGCCAGTTCATGCAGTTGCTCAGGCGTGTACTCTGTCCCGGTCTCAATATGGATCCCCGTGCAGACAATCTCCTCGTTGATTTCTGTCACCAGCTCCGTTACTTTGCCGTACAGTTTGTACCGCGACTTCTCCGTCCCTTTCCGCCACACCCAGCTGTACTTGTTCGCGTTGGCTTCCAGTTTCGTTCCGTCTATATACACATGCTCCATGTCCACATGGTCTTTCTCTCGGATGTACTCCATCACCGCCTTGAAAATCTCTTCGATCCCCTCGCTCAGTTCCTCGTTGATGAAGTCCCCGAAGCAATGATAGCTTGGCGTCTCGTTATCCATGAGGTACATATACCGCAGGTTTACTTTGCACCGATCTTCCAGTTCCCTGAGCGATGCATATCCTGTGTCCATAAAGCCGTACAAGATTGTCTTCAGCATATTGACCCGACAATACCCTGGCCGTCCGTTTCGTCTTCCCTCTTCCGGTTTCAGATACTGTTCGATTTCGATCTCCTCCATGATCCTGTCAAATGCCAACACCGGATCGCAGATATCCAGACTTTCTGCAATAAACACTGGCAATCTTCCCTGCTTTGCGCTATAATTCCTTTCGGTGTTGTTTTTCATTGCAGTTAAATGATACCAGAAAAGAAGGACTCAGCCAAGCCCTCTGGCTTGTCTGTATCCTTCTTTCTTTTTCGGGCCTTTTTTCACAGCCCCGTTTTTTTATGCCGCGGTATTGGATAAAAATTGTTTGCGTGTTTGATTTGGGACCTGGATATGATATACTCTGCTGGAAGAACCAAAAGAGGAGGAACATATGCTCAATAAAGATACGGCTTTCGCGGTCATAGAAACAGCGCTGTCCACTGGCGGCGATTTCGCCGAGATCTTTCTGGAGGACCGGATCAACGGCAGTGTGATGATGCGTTCCGGGAAGATCGAGAATCAGCAAGCCGGCCGTCTCCACGGCGCGGGCGTCAGGGTGTTCTCGGGGCTGAGCGCGGTCTATGTCTACACCAACGATACCGGCCGGGACGGCCTGATCGCGTGCGCCAAACGCGCGGCTGCGGCGGTCGCCGGCCAAGAAAGGATACCCGCGGCGCCTTTTTCCGAGCGTGCCTTGGATAACAGGCACATCATCACGATACCGCCGTTTTCCGTGACCGCTCAAAGGAAAGCGGAAAAGCTCCGGGCCGCGGACGCCGCGCTCAGGATGTATCCGGAGATCGTGCAGGCGATGATCTCCTATAACGACAGCGAGCAGAACGTGTGGATCTGCAATTCGGAGGGGCTCTTTGCCCATGATAAACGCGTGTACAGCCGCTTTTCCGTGAACGCGATCGCGTCCAACGGGACCGAAAATCAGTCCGGCCGTGTATCTCCCGGCGCCATGCAGGGGTTTGAGCTTTTCGACCGGGATGTGGATCCGGAGATGTGCGCCCATCAGGCGGCCAAAATGGCGGTGACCATGCTGCACGCGCCCGCGTGCCCGGCAGGCCGGATGCCCGTGGTGATCGACGGCGGGTTCGGCGGCGTGATCTTCCATGAAGCCTGCGGCCACAGCCTGGAGGCCACCAGCGTCGCTCCCGGCCTGAGCGAGTTTTCCGGTAAACTGGGCACGAAGATCGCGTCCGAAAAGGTGACGGCTGTCGATGACGGCACGATTCCCAACGCCTGGGGCAGCGAGAACATCGATGATGAGGGCACGCCGCCCACAAAGCTGGTGCTGATCGAGAACGGCATCCTTAAAAATTATATGATCGATAAACTGAATGCCAGGAAGATGG
>JAFWWK010000268.1 GCA_017523615.1 Clostridia bacterium | reverse complement strand
CGGGTCAGGACCATGATCCGCCATTTCGCGGAGAAAAACCCGAAGCGCTGAGGCGCCTCATATCGCGGTGGGGAGGCACAATGCCATCCGCCATGCTTTGCGGGCGTTCCCCGGCTTCGTTTTTCCCGGCGGCCGGGTGTATGAGTGATAAAAAACATCAAAAAAGGGCCCTCCTCCGCGTTCTGCGGGGGAGGGCTCGGTTCTTACAGGACGATCATTCAACAAAGGCGGGATAAGTGACTCCGTTCAGGGTCACGGTCTCGGGAAGGTCTGCGGGCATGTACTCCTCTTCTTCCGACATATCCGGTTCGTACGTGTTGTAGTATTCGGAGAAGCTGGGAACGCCCCATTTTTCGGGATCGAAGTCTCCCACCTCGGTTTCGCCGTAGGCGGTGGCGGCGGCGGTCAGTTTCATGGTGACGGGATGGACGCTGCCGTTCCGGTTGACGAAATCCAGGGCGACGTCGGCGCTGACGGCGGTGATGCGGCCCTCGGCGTCCAGGTCGAAGACGAACGCGCAGTCGCCGACGGTCACCGAGGCTTTGTTCATCAGCGCGTTGTTGGCGATGGATATGATGTCCTCATCGCTGCCGATGGAAACGGGGAGGCTGTCGATGTCGTCCACGGGCACAAGGATCCCGTCACGGCCGACGTAGCCCAGGGCATGGTCGCCCAGGAGGCCGAGGTAATGCTCTTCCATCTGCATGGACAGATCCTCATAGGCGTCCCACAGGTCCATGTTGTCGCCCCAGTAGATGCCCAAAAGGTCGTTCTCGGTCAGGGTTTCGCCGGTCGTTTGCTTTACGAAGGCGATGAAGGCGGCGTCTTTATCTTCGTAATAGATGTAGCGCAGGTTCCGGTCCAGGATCATTTCCGCCTGGGAGGCGTACCACTGGCTGCTCCCGTCGGCAGCGACATACACGATGCCGTCGGTGTGTCCCTCGGCGGCCTTGTCCGCGATCGCGTACATGGCGGCATAAGCCGCGTCGATCAGGGGATCGCTGCTTTCATACATTTCCGAGAGGTCTTCCTCCGTCACTTCTTCCCCTTTGAGGCCTGAGAGCAGTTTCATCATCAGGAGGTAATCGTCCTCGAAGCAGTACTCGACGGAATCGTAATACTCTTCTCCCATGTCCATGGGGAACCCTTCGTCGTTATAGTCGTTGTAGTTCAGGTTCAGGGACATATAGCGCCAGGCCGCCTCGTTGATCATAAGGTCCGCTACGCTGTTCAGGTAAGCGGGGACCTGTCCCTTCTTCAGGGAAACGGTGATGCGCTTCCCGCCGGCGTTCTCCTCAAAGGCGGAAATGGACGGCAAGGCCAGGTCCACCAGATCCATGGCGGTCCCGGTCATGGAGATCAGGATGTCGTCCTCCGGGTCGTGGCTCACCACGCTGTTGGACGGTTCGCAGTAGTTTTCGGAGTAGTATTTGCCGTCGTGGCTGTCATAGGACCACACCTCGTCGCCGACGGCGTGGACCTTCCAGTAAGTGGAGTAGGACGAGCCGTCGGGGCGGACGGTGAAATAGTCGGCTTCGATGTCGGTGTTGTAGTCGTCCTGCATAAGGATGCCGTGGATGGTCTTGAACTGGACGCCGTCATAGGTGAAGGATGCATCCATCTCCACGGTGACGTTGTCGGTCTGGAAAAGCAGCCGGGCGAGGGCCCGGGCGGCTTCCGATACGCCTCCGGGGGCGGCGTTTTCGCCGACGGCGGGCAGCGCGGCGCAGGCCATGCCGGCGGCGCACAGGAGGGAAGAAACGCGTTTGAGGTCCATAAGTCAGTTCACACGGCTTTCGCCGTGCCGGCAGGGACTCTGCCGGCCTCCGTTCCTTTGGATTCTGCCCGGGCGTGCCCGGGCCTTGCAAATAATATAACAGAAAAAAGGGAAAAAATCCTCCCCGGGATATAAAAATATTTAAAAATGGTCTTTTCCGCCGCAAATCATGGCTGCCCGCTGACGGTGGACGGCGACGCGCCTTCTTGACTTGCGGCACGTCCGCGGGATAAAATGAGAGGGAAGGGATCTGTGGGTCCCGCAGTCGGCGCGGCGCGGGGATGCGCCTGCCTGCGGGCGGGTCAACGAAGGCGGAAAGGACGGTGCGCGATGGAGAGGGTTCGGGAGATCCTGAGCACGGAGGAGGAGGGCGTCAGGCCCTATTTCCGCCTGACCGACGCCCAGATGCGCGCGAAACAGCGCCCGGAGGAGGCCATCTTTATCGCGGAGGGCCCCAAGGTGGTAAGGACAGCGCTGGAAAGGGGCATGAGGCCCTTAAGCTTTCTGATCCGCCGAAAAATGATCGACGGAGCCGGGGCGGACATCCTTGCCATGAGTCCCGAAACGCCGGTCTACACCGGGGACGACGGTATCCTTGAAGCCGTCACCGGCTTTAAGCTGCAGCGCTCCTGGGTGCTGAGCGCCATGGCCCGGCCGGAAGAGAAAACAGCGGAGGAAGTGCTGCGCTGCGCCCGGCGGGTGGCGGTGCTGGAAGGGATCTGGGAACCCAGCAATGTGGGGGCCATTTTCCGCACCGCGGCGGCCCTGGGCTGGGACGCCATATTGCTGAGCCCCGACTGCTCGGATCCGTGGCACCGCCGGAGCGTCCGGGTGTGCATGGGTTCGGTGTTCACCGTTCCTTTTGCCCGGACAGGGGAGGACAGCGGCACGGAAATGCTGCGCGCCATGGGCTTTGAGACCTGCGGCATGGCCCTCCGGAAGGACAGCGTCGCCCCCGACGATCCTTCCCTGCGGAAGGCGGAGCGCCTGGCGGTGTTCCTGGGCAACGAGGACCACGGCCTGAAGGAGTCTACCCTTCTGGGCTGCCAAAGCGTCATCCGCATCCCGATGGCCCGGGAGATCGATTCCCTGAACGTGGCCGCCGCCGCGGCCATCGCCCTGTGGGAGCTGCGTCCCGGAAGGAAATGAGGACCGGGAGCGGCGGGAAGGTGCGCGGACCTGACTAAAAAAAGACAATTGTAAAATAACAAAGCAAACACGATTTCCGGCAGGAATCCTGGAAAATATGTCGAAATGATTGCAGAACTGTTACTTTTTCCTTCTGAAAGGAGTGGAACCGATGAAAAACTCTTTTTTGCGCCTGATGCTGTTTTTCCTGGTCCTGGCCATGCTCCCCGCCGCCTGCGCCTCCTGTGAGGAATTGGAGACCGGCGCCACGAAGAACATCTGGGTGGAATCCGACGGCGCCATGGTGAGCGTGACCCAGACCCTCTTTGTGGAAAAATCCCTGGGTGTTTCCTTCTGGTACGAATCCGACTACCTGATGGCTTACGACACCCAGGTGGAGGACGAGGCCTACGGCGCAGTGATCGTGACCCCTTCGGATCCCGCGAACGACCAGCCCATCTTCCTGGAGATCATGTCCCTGGCTTCGGTGGAAAAGACCGCTGAGGAATACCTTGCGGAGGTGCCGGCTTCCTTCAGCCTGGACGCCTACGGCGCGGTGGAGGAGGTCGTGATGGACAGCGGCGAATACTACCGTTACTGCGCCGGCACCAGGGGAGACGTATACTATGAATTCTATACCGTCACCGGCGGCAAGGTGGACGTGTGCGTGATCATGTCCTGCCCCACCGACGCTCTGGACACCTACGGTGCCCGCCTGGACCGGCTGATCTGGTCCCTGGCCTTTACAAGCGCCGAGTGAAGGACCGCATATATCATCGCCTCCCCCGACGGGGAGGCTTTTTTATGTTTGCAGGGTATCGGACGGAGCAAAGCAGGACATGGTGAAACCGCGGGAACAGTTCATAACCTTGCCATATCCGATGTCAGAATGCATCGTGCGATTTTATGGGGAAAAAACTCTTTTATTTCCCTGCAAAATGCTGTATACTGGAACCGAGGCAGTTTTATCCGGAGCAGGTACAGCAGAAACCGGCAAGATCTTTTCCACTTCAGCTGATAGATACTTTCGGCCGTTTCCGAAAATAATCCAAGAAAGAATGATGTGTATGAGCAGCGGCGAGAACCCCAAAAAGCGCGGCCGCATAAGGATCGAGAGATGGAAAATAATTGCGGTCCTGATCGCAGTATACGATGTTCTTGCGATCCACTTCGCTTATTTACTGGCGCTGTGGCTGAGATTCGACGGGATGCTTGCGGCGATCCCCGGCCTGTATATGCGGCCTTTCCGGGGCTTCATCACCTGGTACGCCATCGGATGCGTGCCGGTATTCGCCCTTTTCAAGATGTACAGGGGGTTGTGGCGGTACGCAAGCTACGGCGAACTGACCAGGATCCTTCTGGCGTCCACCCTTACCGGGGGGCTCCATGTGCTTCTGATCAACCTGATATGGCATACGAGGATGCCTCTTTCGTACCATATTCTGGGGTTCGGCTTCCAAACGGCATTCCTGCTTCTGCCGCGCTTTGCCTTCCGGATGGTCCGATTTGTCAGGTCCAGCCTCTTTATGCAAAAAGATGAAACTGCCGGGCGGGTGATGATCGTCGGCGCCGGGGAGGCCGGACAGCAGATCCTGAGGGACCTGAAGAGCGCGAAGGAACTGAGCGACAGGCCGGTCTGCTTTATCGACGACGACGTAAACAAGCAGGGCCGCATGCTGATGGGCGTGCCCGTCGTCGGCGGTCGGGAGAACATTTTTGAAAACGTCAAAAAATATCACGTAGACAAAATATTTATCGCCATTCCAAGCGCTCCCGCAGCGGAAAAGAAAGAGATCGTCAACATCTGCAACGAAACCGAATGCGACGTCAAGATCCTGCCGGGCATGTACCAGCTGATGCTTGGCCAGCTGACCGTGAGCGCCATGCGCGACGTATCCGTGGAAGACCTTCTGGGGCGGGAGCCCATCAGGGCCGATATGACCAGCGTATACCGGTTTATCAACGGCAAAGTGGTGCTGGTGACGGGCGGAGGCGGATCCATCGGGTCGGAGCTTTGCCGTCAGGTGGCGGCCCATCAACCAAAGAAACTGATCATTTTCGAGATCTATGAAAACAACGCTTTTGAGATCCGCCTGGAGCTGAAACAGAAATTCCCGGACCTGGACCTGGAGGTGCTTATCGGATCGGTCCGGGACAGCCGCCGGGTATTCGAAGTGTTTTCCAAATACCGTCCTGACATCGTATATCATGCCGCGGCCCACAAGCATGTGCCGCTGATGGAGGACAGCCCCTGCGAAGCCATCAAGAACAATGCCCTAGGCACCTATAAGACCGCTTACGCGGCCATGGTGCACGGGTGCGAGCGTTTTGTGCTGATCAGCACGGACAAGGCCGTGAACCCCACCAACATCATGGGCGCTTCCAAACGCCTGTGCGAGATGATCATCCAGTCCTTTGACGCCAAGATCAAGGCCGGCAAGGCCGGCGAGATCCCCCAGCTGTTTACGCATTTCGGCATCGAGAACGCCGACAAGGACGGCACCGGCAGCGTCTTCCGCAACATCAGGACCGAGTTCGT
>JAFWWK010000267.1 GCA_017523615.1 Clostridia bacterium | reverse complement strand
GAAAATGCCCTGCGCCTCGTCAAAGGTGTAGCCGGCAGCCTTCAGGAATCCGATCGCGGCATTCTTGGCAGCCTCATACTTCTGCTCGGCGGTCATATCGGCGGTGTAGATGGGATTGCCGTCCACATCCACGGAGTACGCGACGCGGTAGCCTTCATCGGTAGCCTGCGGAGCAGCCCAGGAAGTGGAGGAGATCGGGTAATTGATGACCGCGGCGGCATCACCGTAATAGCTGTCAAAAGCAGTGTCACGGTACACGGCCAGGACGGTCGCAAAGGCTTTGCGCAGGTTCTTGGAGGCTTCGGAACCGGGTTCGCCGCCCACGTTCATCGTGTCGGCGTTCATGCCGATGTAACCGTACCCCAGGTTCGCCACAGAGTAGGTGGTCACGACGTTGCCGGTCACTTCTCCGTTGTCGTTGAAGGAACGGAGCATTTCGAAATTGGTCTTGCTGCCGGTCATTTCGCCGCCGTCCGCAGTGCCGGTCTGAACGGCGGAAGCAACTTCTGCGGCATTGGTTTCCTTGTACTGGAAGCTCTTGATGGCAGGAGCGCCCAGATAGTAATACTCGTTCGCTTCGTAATAGACCACGCGGTTCTCATACTTCACGAACTTGTAGGGGCCGGCGCCCATGGGCTCGGCGATCTTGGACTGAGCAATGCTCAGATCGCCAAAGGGATGGCCAAACTTGTTGTTCTCATAATCATACTGCGCGGGATCGCCGTAATAGTGCAGCGGGGTGATGCTCAGGCCGAGAATGGAGTAAACGGCGGGAGCGGAGAAGCCCTTCACCTGCACGGTGACGGTGTAATCGTCCACGCGCTTGATGCCAGAGATGTTGGGCACGCCGGCAGACATGTCGATGCCCTGGTCCGCAGCGACCTGGCCCATCAGAGCAGAGTCGATGGCATCGGTAGTAGCACCGACAGCGGATTCGGTGCCCAGATAGGCAGTGATGTCGCCGTTGTAGGCAGCGAAGGTAGCATCGAAATAATTATCGATGGTGGGACGTTCGCCCTCAGTCAGGTTGAAGGACTTACCGTCGGAGGTAGTGAAAACGCCGTCTTTAACTCCGCCGAATCCCCAAAGGGCCATGCCCAGCGCAACCTTCAGGCCTTCGTCCTCACCGACCTGCTCAGGGGTGAAGCCGATGGTATCAGACGCATAAGCCGCCGCATACTTGTCATATACATAGTCCACGATACCCTGGTTGTCTTCCAGCCAGAGGGCCTTGGCAGCATTGTAATAGCTGTCATACTCTTCCTGAGTGAAGGGGTCGCCTTCCTGGACGGTATAGTTGAAGCCGGCCGCCTTGATGGCTTTGACAATGCCGGTGACCGCTTCCAGGTTGGCCTCCGGGATCTGCGTGCGATACGCCTGTAGGCCCAGGATGTCATAACTGGACAGGGTGGTGGAGCCGTTGTAAGCGGGATCCAGATACACATAATAGGTAAAGATGACGTCGTCGATCGTGACAGGCTTGCCGTCGGAGAACTTGAGATCCTCGCGCATCTTGTAGGAATACGTCGTGATATCGGAAGCTTCGTCATATTCGACCTTCAGATCGCCGGTACCGTAGTAGGTGTAATCCGTCCCATTATAGGAAATGGTCTCACCTTCGATGCCGTTGTAGATGATCCCGCCCACACGGTCGGTGGTCATCATGCTGATCTGGGTCAGTCCGGCCACGTTCTGGTCGTATGCGGTATCCGCAAAGAACGGGCTGAACTTCTGGCTGAGGGCGCTGGTGGCAACAACCAGAGGCACATCAGTTTTTGCGGTTTCTTCCGCAAAAACCGCGGTGACGCCGGAGAGCATGCACAGCGTCAGAAGCATTGCGAGCAGCTTCTTCATGTAAGGGTCCTCCTTAAAATAAAGATTTACCGTGTTGCCACGGTTTATGACAAACGGCTTTCGCCATTGCCTTCCCGGATCCATTTTAATGGGTAGCATGCGGACCGTACTTGAATTGAGGTGCTTTCAGTCAACCTATTTCATGATTATATCTCCTTGTCGGCAAAAAAACAAGATATAACAAAAATAAATGCAGGCGCCTCTTGTTTGGTATTATTGTCCAGTCAATGCGAAGGTACGGTCATGAAAACAAGATCGACCGTCGTTCCGTGCGGTTCCGTGGGAGACAGGAGCCCCGAAGCATCAAAGATACTGAGTCGTATCTTCCCCCGGCATGTATTCCATGCGGTCATTCCCCGCCCAAAGACAGGATGCGGCAGAATCATACCTTGGAAAAAGGGCTTTTGCCCGCTGGATAAATTCCTCCATAGACGCGTATTCCCTGCCCCCGCACAGACATACGCAGGCGATATCGTCCCCGTACATCCGTTTTTCGCAGCCGCTGTTCAGTCCGGCCGCGTCCTCCATGGGAACGGACGACCAGAAGGCGATATAGCCCCGGTCCTTCTGAAGGAACAGCCAGTGATCCTCCGCCATGGCCCGGTCAAACCGGCACACAGGCGCGTAGACATGGATAAAATGCAGGGGATGCTCTTCGGGAATGCGGTATATCATCAAAAGCAGGTCTTTTCCCTGGCGCAGCATGGGCATCACGCCGTTGCCGTGCCAGTAGCCCGGCCTCATGTCGCCGCCCTCGGATGCCGACCCCGGATGGTTCGCGAAAAGGACTGCCTCCCCGGACAAAGCCGCGTACCACATATGCTGCTGATAACCGTATACCCCTGGCCTGAAAAAGGTGGTGCCGTGGAAGCATTCGTTGTAGGATTTGGTGAACATATGGGATACGGGATCCGCGTCCGGGTCCCGGATGATATTGGGCCACCGCTCCTTCCCGTCCGTCCGGGGGGAGGCCACGCTGGTCAGAAGGAAGTCCTCCCGTTTTTCCAGAAAGATCAGGGCGTTCCCCGTCGAATACGACATGCTGCACTTTGCCGCCATGATCTCCTTCAGGCTGTCCGGCAGCGTATAGCTGCTGGTCGCGAAGAATCCGAGCCATCCTTCGCCGAAGTCGTAGGGCTGGGAGGGATCCGCCAGGTTCATCAGCGCCATCGCCCCCTGCCGGAAGGGATACAATACATCCCGGTAGACCCGGCCCATCGGGGCGATGATACCCCCTCGGAAGGTATGCCGAGCCAGGGAGATGAGCAGCAGGTCCGTGAGTTTCACGGCCCGGCGGGAAATATCCTGAGGCGCATAATCCACCACGTTGATCAGCGCCGCGAAGGTGACGCACATATAGACTGTGGAAAGGAACTCTTCATACCCGTATTCCTCCACGTCCTCAAGCCATTCCAGCACTTTTTCCCGCCCGAAATCATGCAGTTCTTTTCCCGTCATACCGGCCAGGGGGAAGAAATCATCGGGATACATTTCACCTGCCAGCATCGCGTTGGTGTAGAACATCAGGCAATGGTTCTCGCTCCAGAAGCACATGCCGTCAAAACCGTCCATGGTCATCCAATAGCGATAGCCGGTCAGCACCCGGCGGATGCGCTCCGACATTTCACTTCCCAAGGGCACGTTCTTCATATAGCGGATCAGACCCGCCACCAGAAAATCCGAGCAGTCCACACGTGATTCGATCAGTTCCAGCATTTCCCCCATCAGTCGCGCGTCATCCCGGCTGTGATCGTGCAGATAAGCCCGAGCCAGCATGTTGGAAATGGGAAAGCCGAATTTCTCGCCCCTGCTGAGGCTCTCCACCGACGCGATCCTTTTCAGGATCATCAGCCGGTTTTCTTCATATCCCGGGACCGGGTCGCTGCGTCTCGGGAGGATGACCTCCGTACGCTCAAATTCACGGGAAATATCCCCAAACGGCGTCCCGACCCTGAGGCGGGTCAGGGGCTCCCCATCCTTCAGACGCACCGAAAAAAGCCCGTCCGAAGAGACCCTGTATTTCGCATCTCTCGTACGCGCAAAATCCACCTCGCTGTGCCAGCAGACGACCTCGGTATCCTTTGGCGCGGGATAGGGAAAAACGATCCGGTCCCCATCGATGCGGCTTTCCTCCGTGAAACGCAGCGCCGAAAAAACCGTTTCGGCGCTGTCCGTGTCCGGGAGCGTCACCCTCAGGTCCTCCCCGCCCGTGATCTGCAGCCCCACCGCGGACCTGGTATCTCTGACACCCAGGTTTTCACAGGCGATATAGATCAGATTAAGGCCCCTGCGCAGGCGAAGCTCAAAGGGAACGCGCCGGATGGGCTTATACCGCGGGGCGTCGATGCTTGTCTCCGGTTTACCGTTGACATACAGATCCGCTGCCGCATACCCCCACAGTATAGCATCGAGCACCGCATCGCTTGGTGACCATACGTTCACGGCAACGTCGAATTCTATCCGGCGCATCAGGGAATAAAAATCGGACAGATCCGCAAAACAGCATCCCCATCCGCCATAAAAGCGCCAGGGCATCCCAAGGCGGCTGTTCTCCCCGGCACGCACGCATACCGCGGCATCCACGGGGATATGCCTTGCAATATGTTCCCTGAGGCGCGCTTCGTACCGCAATTGGTTGTTGTCCCGTTCGGGAGAGGAAAATTCGCTCACCCTCGGCCCCGATATCAGCCAGCAGGGCACGAAGCCCTGCCGGTCCAGAGGATAGTAATATTCGGGCGCTTCCGTTTTCATCTTTTAACTCTCCCTTTCTGCGCAGAATGTCCCCTTGTTCCTCGCCTCTTCATTATACTACAACATCCTATCCCGTCGGACAACCTCGCACTCGGTTTGCCGCCGTACTGACCGGTCAACCTTTTCTTCAGCGTCAAAAAACCCGGTCTCTTCCCAGATGATACCGGAAAAAGATGCCGGGGGTGCTTTGGGGGATCCTGCATTGCTATACAAATAAAAAAGAAGCGGGCTTCCCCGCTTCTTCATTTTTTATACTGTTCGGATTACATCTGAACGAAAGCCAGAACGGTGGACTTCGCAGCCTTCACAGCTTCGAACTGAGCCTGAGTCATGGTGATGATCGCGCTGCCGTCAGCCTGGCACTCGGTGGGCAGAGTCACATAGTAATACAGGTTCAGGGCGGAGTCATAAATGCCCATCACGCAGACGGCCTTGCTGTAAGGAGTAGAACCCCAAACGCGGAAGGAAACGGTCTCTTCCGTGGTATTGCCGCCGCACTTGACAGCGATCACATCCAGCACGTCCTTGGCGCCGGCGATTTCAGAAGCAACCTGGGTGTTGAACAGCCCGCTCACCGGGGTCCCGCTGATGAAAGCATTGCGCATACGGACCACTTCAGCCTGAGCTTTGAAGTCGGGCTCCACAACCTTGATCCAGACACCGTCGGTAAGAGAAACCACCTTGGCGATGGAAGAACCGGTCTTGCTGGGAACGGCCGCACCCAGAGCACTCACGGAAGTGAGCACCAGAGCCAGAGCGATGAGCAGGGAAGCAAACTTTTTCATGGCTAAACACTCCTTTTCGTCCACATACTGGGACTGTCTTTATTCTGACAGGCTTCTGAGGAGCCATTCCATGAAATGATCACGCTTTCATCAATGGGCTGTTCAGTGCCGTCAGTGCCCGGATTATATTCGCCCGCTGGATGCGGGAAGAATATCTCCTGTATGAGTTCCGCGTAAACGGCTTTGGCCGCTCCGCAAAACATCAAAGTAACTTTACCACAAAAGCAGGAGATTGTCCACTGTTTTTTAAGGGGAAAATGTTACAATTTTATTGCAAATGTATTTTGCCGTTCATGCCTTCGAGGATGTCAAAAGAAAAATGACCCTGTGCTTTTTAGTTTTTGTCCGTATTCTCCCGAACGGCGTATTTGCAGGCGTATCGCTGGACCAAAGCGTCCATGGCGTCCATCTTTTTGAGCATGTCCTTTGCCAGCGCGATCTGGCACCTGGCCCTGACCAGGTTGTGCTCCGGAAAGGACGTCTTGAAATACTTGTCCCCGAGAATATAATCATCCAGGAAGCGCGTGGCCAGTTCGCAGGCAAGACAATAGCCGCTGACAGCCAGGGAATCCACCTCGTTCCTGGTCAGTGAACAGGCTGTTTCGCTGAGAAAGCCCTCAGTGAACGCCCAGAATACGTTCAGGTCCAGTGAGACCCTGTCCTCTTCCGGGCAGTCCTCCTCCACGGTATTTGCCGCAAAACGGATGGCGTCGCCGAAGTCATGGCCCGCAAGACCAGGCATCACCGTATCAAGGTCGATGACCGTCAGCGGCCGGCAGGTCCCCTCCTCGAACAGGACATTGTTGATCTTGGTGTCATTGTGTGTGACCCGAAGGGGCAGTTTCCCCTGCCGGTAAAGGTCCGTCAGCCGGCAGGCAAGGTCCCTGACGCTCATCAGGTAGGCGATTTCTTTTTCCGCGTCCTTTGCCCTTCCGAGGGGATCGGCCTGGATGTCACCGGCCAGGGTATCATAACGCACCCTGGTATCGTGGAAATCCGGGATGGTGCAGTAAAGGCTGGACGCGTCAAAATCCGACAGCATGGTCTGAAAATGACCGAACGCTTTCCCCGCGTTCCTCACTACCTGGGGATCCGAACAGGTATTAAATGTAACGGAAGGGATGAAATTGCACAGCCTCCAGAAGCCGGTCTCGTCGGCAATATAGTTTTTCCTGTCGGCGGTATGATGAAAGTGCAGATAGACATCCCCCGGAGCTTTCTGTCTGAGGGTCCCGGTCACTTTTTCGATGTTGGCCATCAGCTGTTCCGGAGTCCGGAAGGCATAGGTGTTGATCCGCTGCACCAGGTAGCTTTTCAGGTGGGCCGTACCCTCCCCGTCTTCCACGACATAGTTCACCTTATACGTGCGGTTCACGTTTCCCATTTTGATCTCTTCGTAACTGAAGAAGGGACCCGGGATCCGGAACGCCTGGCCGATCTTTTGAAGCAGCTGGGCTGTTTCCCTGTCGCCGCTTCTCTGGGATTCCTGCATTGTTTTTCCTCCGTGTATGTCATTTCAGTCATTCCCGGACTTTTAAAAGATCCCTGAATTCATGCCCCTTGATCATGCTTCCGGTCACCTTCAATTGTCCGTTCATAAACAGCTTGTCGGGGTCCTTCGTCCCATTGGCCATGGCCATCAGGTTGTCGTAGCTGCATTCCACCTGGGCATCGCAGTCTTCCACGGTCCGGGGGATCACCTCCATGCTGTCTCCCGTGAACCTCAGACTGAAAACGCCGTCGCAGCGTCCGGTCATCCTGATCTGGAGGGCACGGCGGTACCCGGGACGGTAGATCTCCGGATGCAGGCGCCGGTTGGATTCGGTGATCATACGGTATTTTTCCGCCAGGGCGTTCATCCCGTCCTCAAAGGCGATATGCTCGTCGCACTGGTCCTCGCAGATCTCTCCGTACATCCGTTCATACTTCGCGGCGCTCTTTGCCCAGCTCAGGTCCTTCTCCATACAGCGTCTCTGCATCAGGGCAAAGGTATCTTCCTCCCCAAGGTAAAGCTTTACGGCCTCCAGCACCGCCAGATACAGGTATTTGGCATGGTACTCCTGGAAACCGAAGCCATCCCCCTGGCCGTCGAAATCGCTGTAAAGGCGGACACTGTCCTTCAGGCCGCCGGTCTCGTGGATGATCGGTACCGTACCGTAGCGCATGGCCATCATCTGGCTGAGGCCGCAGGGCTCAAAACGGCTTGGCATCAGGTACATGTCGGCTCCCGCAAAGACCTTCCGGGCCATCGCCTCCGTGTAATCGCTGCTGAAGCCCACCTGTCCCGGCCAGTTTTCCTGAGCCCAGCGGAAATAATCCTCATAGACCCTGTCGCCCTGGCCGAACACGACCAGCTGCACACCGATATCCATCAATCCAGGCAGGACCTGCTTGATCAGTTCAAGGCCTTTCTGCTCCACCAGCCGGGCCACCACGGCGATCAAAGGCCAGCCGTCCTCCTCGTTGATCCCGAAGGCCTTCTGGACAAACCGCTTGCATTCCTTTTTCCCCGCCATGTTCCGAACGTCAAAGCGGGCGGGCAGGTCCTCGTCCCTGGATGGATCATACAGGTCCATGTCGATGCCGTTGAGGATGCCCCACAGCCGGCTGTCCACCATATCGACCACGCCCTCCAGGCCATGCCCGTACTTGGCTGAATGCAGTTCCCTGGCGTAGTTGGGCGAGACCGTGGACACGGCGTCCGCCATCATCATGGCACATTTCATCAGGTTGATGTCATACCTGCCCTGGTATTCATAGGCCATGCCGCCGTCATACCACCCGCTGTCCAGCCCCAGGGTCCACAGCATATCCCGGCCGAACTGTCCCTGGTAGGCGATGTTGTGGATGGTAAAAACGGTTTTGATCCTGCGCAGCTCCTTTCTGGAGTACTGCAGATCCTTCAGGTAGACCACAGTCAGGGCGCTTTCCCAGTCATTGCAGTGGATGATCTGGGGCTCGAATTCCATCAGATCCAGGAATTCAAGGACAGCCTTCGAAAAGAACGCGAACCGTACGGCGTCGTCGCCATAGCCGTACAGCCTGGGACGGTCGTACAATTGGTCGCAGGCAAGGAACCAGACCCTGACCCCTTTGTTTTCTCCCCTGAACAGGGCAAAAACGCATTCCCTGTCCCCCACGCGGACCGGCCTGTCGACAATGTGCTCCATTTCGTCGAACCAGCCGAGCCTTGAGCAGCGGTAAAGCGGGGTGACCACCGCCGTCTCGTTTCCGGCTTCCTTCAGGGCGATGGGAAGGCTGTAAGCCACGTCCGCAAGCCCGCCGGATTTGCTGAAGGGCGCGCATTCGCTGGATACGTACAGGATCCTCATGAACCGTTACCTCCGTTATTCGTTTGTCGCGCTATACAGTTTAAGTCATTTCGCTCAGGATGGCGTTTTTCAGATCATCATATTCCTCAAAGGCCTGAAGATCGGGATTGTCCCTGCGGATGCTTTCCGTTGAACGGAAAAGGAAGCCGGCTTTGGAGGCACGGATCATACCCAGATCGTTGTAGCTGTCCCCTACGGCAATGGTATCGTAACCGATGGACTGAAGCGCTTTCACCGTGGTCAGCTTGCTCTTTTCCACCCGCATGCGGTATCCGGTGATCTCGCCGCCGCAGCCCACCTCCAGGGTGTTGCAGAACAGCGTCGGCAGACCCAGCTTTTCCATCAGGGGCATGGCAAACTGGGTAAACGTATCGCTCAGGATGATCACCTGCGCGCGCTTTCTCAGGCTGTCCAGGAATTCCTTCGCGCCTTCCATCGGATCGATGGAGGCGATCACTTCCCGTATCTCATTGAGCCCCAAACGATGCTCCCTAAGGATGCCGATGCGCCACTTCATCAGCTTATCGTAATCCGGCTCGTCTCTTGTGGTCCTCTTCAGCTCCGGTATCCCGCTGGCTTTTGAAAAGGCGATCCATATCTCGGGCACCAGGACCCCTTCCATATCAAGGCATACGATCTCCATCTGTCATCCCTCCGTCCTGACTTGGTTGCTTTCCTTCATCTCTTCTGAATCCTCCGCCCGGCTGTTTACGCTTTGGGCGGATCTGTACGTCGGCACGATCTTCTTCAGGGCCCGTCTCACCGCTTCGTCATCCTCGCTTTCCGCCGCCCGGCGGAGGATATCCAGCTTTTCAAGGATCTTTTCCCGGCTCAGGGGCTCGTCCCGCTCGACAAAGATCATTTCATTGTCGGTCTTGTCCAGCTCCTCGGTTTTGATCAGCAGCTCCTCGTAGAGTTTCTCGCCGGGTCTTAAGCCGGTCTCCACGATATTGATCTCCTTATAAGGCTCGTAACCGGACAGCCTGATCATGCTTTCGGCCAAGTCAAGGATCTTTACGGGCTTGCCCATGTCCAGTACGAACAGCTCGCCCTTGCGCGCCATCGAGCCGCAGGTCAGAACCAGCTGCGCCGCCTCGGGGATCGTCATAAAATAACGGATGATACGCTTGTCGGTGATGGTCACGGGCCCGCCTCGGTCGATCTGTCGTTTGAAAAGCGGGATCACGCTGCCGTTGGAGCCCAGGACGTTCCCGAACCGTGTGCAGCAGAAGCTGGTCTTGGAATCCCTGCGGCTCAAAAAGATCATCTCGCACATCCGCTTGGTAGCGCCCATCACATTGGTGGGATTCACCGCTTTGTCGGTGGAAACCATGATGGCCTTGTGCACACCGTATTTTTCGCACATATCCACCACGTTCAGCGTGCCGAAAACATTGTTGCGCACCGCCTCCACGCAGTTGTGTTCCATCAGCGGCACATGCTTGTGCGCCGCGGCGTGCAAAACAACGTCCGGCCTGCATCTGGCAAAAGCCATATCCAGCTGTTCGCGGTCGCAGATGGTCAGGACTTCCACAGTCAGGTCCAGCCGCTCATGATATTTCATACGCAGTTCCTGCTGGATATCGTAAACCGCATTTTCATACACATCCAGCAGGATCAGCCTTTTCGGATCCATCCGGGCCACCTGCCTGGCGATCTCGGACCCGATGGAGCCGCCTCCCCCGGTGATCAGGACCGCCTTGCCCCGGTAGTAATCCCGCGTTTCTTCGCTGAGGAATTCCTTGGGACTGCGGAACAGGAGCTCCTGGATATCGAATTCCCTCAGCTTCCGGCGTCCGCCCTCCACGGCTTCAGCCATCGGATAGTCGTATACCTTGATCTTGCAGCCCATGTCCTTGTAATAGTCATACAGTTCCCTTTTCCGGTCGATGTCGGCCTCAGTGATGGCGATGACCACCTCCTGGATAGGCCAGGAAGCGAGAAACCGGCTGTTGACGGCCGATGGGGCATATACGTTCAGCCCCGCCACCTTCTGGCCGGCTTTCTGGGGATCGTTGTCGATAAAGCAGACCGGGCGGTACGCCGAACGGGGATTGTTCATCAGTTCCTCCGCAAACAGCACGCCCACCCGGCCCGCGCCGACGATGGCGATATTGATCTGCTGGCCTACCATGCCCGTCTGCTGCTCGTTTTCCCTCTTTATGCCGAACAACCGCTGCAAAAGGGCCCTGATCAGCCGCACATGCCGGGATCTTCCGGAATTATAATCGTAGATATACTGATAAAAAAGCCGGGCGGAGATGGAGATCAGCAGGCTGACGGCCACCGCCGCCGCCGCGCGGATGAAGCTGATGGTCCCAAAGCTGCGGAAAAGGTGCGTGATCAGGTAATACGCGCATCCGGCGAAAAAATCGGAGGCCACCAGCTTCAGATACAGCTTGGTGTTGCCATAACGCCATACGCTTGAATAAATGCCCAGCAGGAGGCGAACGGTAAAGATGCACGCCATCATGATCCCGATCTGGATCAGCGCCTGTGCGGTCGACAGACGCGTCACTCCGCTCGGGTAGATCAAAAACATGAAAATGCCGACCAGCAGGATCCAGACAGCATCGATCACCAGCAGCTGCAAAGCGCGCCTGCGCAGGTGAAAGCCTTTCTTTTCCCGTTTCATATCCGGTTCCGCAGGTTTCATATAAAACCGCCCCATTCAGATCTGGATTTGTCCGGGGCCGCGCCCCGAACGGTTTTCTTCCAGGTATTTCAGATGATCAGACACTCGCATTCGAGCCTGCCGTTGTAAAAGCGCGTCCTTTTTAAGGCGCGGCGACGGAAAAACCTTTCAAAGGAAGGACAGGACGTGATGACCGTCATCCTGCTCCCGGGGCTGCGGTCCCACAGCGCGCGCATATCCGCGTACAGCTTCTCCGCATCCCTGATCTCCCCCATCCTCTCCCCGTAGGGCGGATTGGCGACAAAGGTCAGGAACCGCCCGGGTCCCGGATCGACGGTCAGGGTCCTGAGGTCCTTTACTTCGACATGGATCCGTCCCTTCATGCCTGCCTGTCCTATATGCTTCCCACACAGTCCGATCGCCTCGGGAGAGATATCGCTCCCGGAAATATCGTGGATCAGGGACGGGTCATACAATTCCTCGGCTTCGGCGCGCACAGTGTCCGCGGCAGTGTAAAACGGCCAGTCCTCCATGGCGAAGCGCCTCCTGAGTCCAGGGGCCCGGCGGGACTGCATCATCGCCGCTTCGATCAGGAAAGTGCCCGTACCGCAGCATGGGTCGTACAAGACGTCCCTTTCGCTGTCCGGGTGCCAGGGGGACTGCTTCAGTATGGCGGCCGCCAGGGTCTCCCTGATGGGCGCCTCGCCCGTCCAGGTACGGTAGCCCCTTTTGTTCAGGGCTTCGCCGCTGGTGTCCAGTGTGATCCGGCAGATATCCCCGTGGATCGCCGCTTCCAGCTGGAAGACAGCCCCCGTCTCGGGGCACCATGTCATATGATGTTCTTTGCATATAGACTGGGCCGCCGCCTTCTTGACGATGGCCTGGCAGTCCCTTACGCTCATCAGGGCCGAACGGGCGCATTTTCCCTTGACCGGGAACGCGGCGTCCGCAGGCAGAAGATCGCCGATGCCGCAGCTGAGCGTCAGCTGAAACAGATCCTCAAAGGTCTCCGTCCGGCCTTCTCCCAGGAGGATGAGCACCCGATCGGCGCATCTGAGCCACAGGTTGGCCAGGAAGATCCCCTCCCAGTCGGCGCTGAAGCGAACGCATCCCTGATCGCACCTCGCGTCCGCGAAGCCAAGATCGGTAAGCTCCCTTTTGACAATGCCCTCCATGGCAAAGGCACAAACCGCCAAGCAACGCATATCAAGTCCTCCCTGCGCATATCATATCAGAGAAACGGATTTCTTGCAAGAATCCGTGCCTCATATTGCATTTATATCGTTTTTTCAGGATGAAATCGACGGGCGTCCAACCGGGGATCCACATCGGGGCTTTTCAAAAATCACTTTTCAGTGTAAAATGGTTGTGAAGCAATTCTGTCATACCCGATAAGCGCAGTCCCCTCCCGATACTGTACCGGTGGGGACAGATCAATAAAGGAGCGATACGCCATGAAAAAAGCAGTTCTGATCGTACTGGATTCCGTCGGCGCCGGATATCTTCCCGACGCGGCGGCCTATGGCGACGAGGGAGCCAACACCCTGCGCCATGTGGCTGAAAGCATGGACCTGAAGGTCCCCAACATGCGTCACATGGGCCTCGGACATCTGCCAGGCCTGAATATCCCGCCGGATGAGACCGCGGTAGGCGCCTGGGGACGGGCCGCCGAGTGCTCCTCCGGAAAGGATACCACCACCGGCCACTGGGAGATCGCAGGCGTTACGCTGCCCACGCCTTTCCCCACGTTCCCGAATGGTTTCCCGGATGAGGTCATCCGCTCCTTTGAGGAGGCCATCGGCACCCGCGTCATCGGCAACAAGCCCGCCAGCGGCACGGCCATCCTGGACGAGCTTGGCGAGGAACACATGAGGACCGGATACCCCATCGTCTATACATCGGCCGACAGCGTTTTCCAGATCGCCTGCCACGAGGGGATCTGCCCCCTCAGCCGCCTCTATGAGATGTGCAGGATCGCCCGGGCCCAGCTGCAGGGCAAATACGGCGTCGGACGGGTCATTGCCCGCCCGTTCGTCGGCGAGGGAAAAGGCCGCTTCACCCGGACGCCGGGGCGCAAGGATTTTTCCCTGGAGCCCATCGGTCCCACCATCCTGGACGTATTGAAGGACAACGGCTTTGATACTTTGGCCGTGGGAAAGATCGAGGATATTTTCGCCATGCGGGGCATCACGTCCTCGGTCCACAGCGCCGGCAACCCCGCCTGCATCCAAAGCACCCTGGATTACCTGCATACCGATTTCAACGGGCTCCTTTTTGTGAACCTGGTGGATACCGACATGATCTACGGACACCGCAGGGACCCTCTGGGGTACGGAAACGCCCTGATAGCCTTTGACGAAAAGCTGCCCGAGATCCTGGGGCTGCTGAACGACGGCGACCTGATCATCCTCACAGCGGACCACGGGTGCGATCCCACTTTCCGCGGTACCGATCATACCCGCGAGTACATTCCGATCCTCTGCCTGATCAAGGGGATGAAGCAGCTCCGCTCCCTGGGCGAACGCCGGACTTTCGCCGACATTGCGGCGACCATCTCGGATTACTTCGGCCTGAGCGAACGTTTCGGAGCCGATTCCTTCCTCAGCCGTCTGGAGTAACGGGTTTCCGGTCCTCTTGAAAACCCATTCCCGCTCTCACCGGCGGATGAACATCACGGGGGCTGCCTTTTGCCGGCCTGCCCCCCTGAACAGGAGAAAAAATATGACATATCAGGAACGTATCCTCGCCGCCGCCGATCACCTGCGTCCGTATGCGCAGGGCTGTGCCTGCGCCCTGATCCTTGGAAGCGGCCTTTCCGGCTTTACGGAGCGCGCAAGTGACATCACGGTCATCCCCTACGGCGACATCCCCGGCTTCCCGGTCTCCACCGTCCCGGGGCATGCCGGAAAAATGATCATCGGCACGGTCGCCGGAAGAAAAATCATGATCATGAACGGGCGGTTCCATTATTACGAAGGCCATGCCCCCGCCGAGATCGCCCTTCCCGTCCGCGTGATGAAACGCCTGGGTATACGCACGCTGATCCTGACCAACGCGGCCGGCGGCGTGAACACCGCCCTGTCCCCGGGCTGCATGATGCTGATCGCGGACCATATCAACCTGTCGGGGATGAATCCCCTGATCGGGCCAAACGACGAAAAAGATGGGCCCCGTTTCCCCGACATTTCCCATCTGTACGATCCCGGGCTCCTGTCCCTGGCGGAAGAGACCGCTTCCTCCCTGGATATCCCCCTCAGGCGGGGCGTTTACTGCATGATGAGCGGCCCCTCCTACGAAACACCGGCAGAGATCCGCATGGTCCGCCTGCTGGGAGGCGACGCTGTCGGGATGTCGACCGTGCCCGAAGCCATCACGGCCTGCCACGCCGGGATGCGCTGCCTTGCCATCTCCTGCATCACCAACATGGCCGCCGGCATCCTGGACCAGCCCATCACCCACGACGAGGTCCTGGAAGCCGGTCAAAAAGGCGCGGCCCGATTCCAGGCGCTGCTTGAGGGGATCATAGGCAAATTGAGCATTGCCGACTGAGCCGATCTGGTTTATAATATCTTTCGGTTTTTCCGGAAAGGATGTGTCCTCCGATGAAACTGCTGATCGCCATTGTTCAGGACGAAGACGCCGGAAGGCTTATTTCCGGCCTGCTCAGCGAAGGCTTCAGTGCCACCAAGCTCGCCACCACCGGCGGATTCCTCAGAAGCGGCAACACCACGCTTTTATTGGGCGTTGAGGAGGACCGGTGCCAGCGCTGCCTTGAAATCATCGAAAAGATAGGCAAAAGCCGCCGCCAGATCGCGGCCAACCCGGTCACCCTGTCGGTCGGCGGGGAAGCCATGACCTCCTTCCCGATGGAAGTCACAGTGGGTGGCGCGACGGTGTTCATTCTCAACGTCGAACAATTCATCAAGTACTGATTCCGGAAGGGCGGCCTCAGGCGTATGACGAAGGAAACGGAACGGTCCAGGGAGGACGCCCTCAGGGCGGACCTCGCCTCCGGGCATCTGCCCCACGCCGTTCTTCTGTGCGGGCCGAAGGGTATCGGCAAAAAGACCCTTGCGCATGAGATCGCCATGGGGGTCTTGTGCACATCGGATGGAGAGCGTCCCTGCGGACATTGCAAAAACTGCCGCAGGTACCAGAGCCGCAGCCTGCCGGACCTCCTTCTTCCCGCCCCCAAGACGGGAGAAAAGACCATCAAGACCGAAACCGTGCGCGCTTTGGTGGACACCCTGGCTTCAGCTCCCCTTGAAGGACGCCGCCGGGCAGTGGTGATCGAAAACGCCGAGCGCATGACCCCGGCCGCCCAGAACGTGCTGCTCAAGACCATCGAGGAAGTGGACGACAGTACCTGGTTTTTCCTGACCGCCGACACCCTGAGCGCCATCCTGCCCACCATCCTTTCCCGCTGCAGGATCTGCCGCCTGGCTCCCTGGAGCGACGAACGCATGCGTTCCGCGCTGCTGGGTGCGATGATCCCCGAGGAGGAGGTCTCCCGCCTTGTCCCGCTCAGCGGCGGTTCCATCGGCAAAGCCCTCAGGATCCATACCGACCCGACCTTTTATGAGGATCTGGACGTCGTCAAAAAAACCTTCTTTGCCGTCCGGCGGCCCTCGGATATCCCTTCCGCCATGAAGCTCCTCCGGGAAGCCCTGAAAGACAAAAAGGAACGGGATTCCCGCCTCCTGGATATCCTGGAAGAACAGGCGGAACTTCTGCTCCGCTCCCCGGAGGCTTCGGATGCCCCGGAGATATGGAGATCTGCGGATGAAAGCAGCCTGAAAAGGATCATGGAAACCGTGATCCGCGCCAAAGCTTTCCGCGCATCAAACGTTTTGTTTACCGGATGCGCGGAAAATATCATGTCTGTCATAGCGGAGGAAATTGCATTATGGCAACTGTAATCGGTGTCCGCTTCAGGAACGCGGGCAAACTGTACTATTTTGATCCCGGCTCTCTCTGGCCCACCGCCGGGGACGCCGTGATCGTGGAAACGGTGCGCGGCATCGAATACGGCGAAGTCGTCACGGGCGTCAGCCAGATCGCCGACGAACTGGTCACCCCGCCCCTTAAAAACGTCATCCGCATCGCCACCGCGGAGGACGCCGCCCACGAAGAGGAAAACCGTTCCAGGGAATCCTCCGCCATGGAGATCTGTGAAAAAAAGATCGCTGAGCACAAGCTTCCGATGAAGCTGGTCAAATGCGAATACACATTCGACAACAGCAAGATCCTCTTTTACTTCACATCCGACAAGCGGGTCGATTTCCGCAGCCTGGTCAAGGACCTGGCCGCCATCTTCCGTACCCGGATCGAGCTGAGGCAGATCGGAGTCCGGGACGAAGCCAAAATGCTGGGCGGCCTGGGAATGTGCGGACGGCCCCTGTGCTGCACCACGTTCCTCGGCGATTTCCAGCCCGTGTCCATCAAGATGGCCAAGGAGCAGAGCCTCAGCCTGAACCCCACTAAGATCTCCGGCGTCTGCGGCCGGCTGATGTGCTGCCTTAAATACGAAGAAGACACCTACGAAGCGGTCCGCAAGAAGATGCCCCGGCTCGGCAAGGACGTCATCACACCTGACGGGCGCGGCACGGTGACGGACCTGAATATCCTCAGGGAGACCGTCCGGGTGCGCATCCCCAAAGGGGATGAGACCGAAATCCGGGAATACCCGCTATCCGATATCAAACGGATCGGCCAGGCGGAAGGAAACGGCGACAGTACCAGGAAGGATCCACGTGCCGGCACGAACGCCGAGGAGCATAATGAAATCGTCCGCAGCCTGGAAGAAGAAGACGGGCTTACGGAGGACGAGGCCAACCTTGAGGCTGACGAGCTCCTGGAAGGGGAAAACGAAGAGACCGGCGGGGAGGACTGATCCCTTTCCGCCAGGGAGGAATTGATATGGTCATCCAATCCCTTTCGGGGACCTGGCGTATGCGGTGCACAGACGAGAACGCCTGGCGCGAAGCCGTCGTTCCCGGTTCCGTCTGCGCGGACCTGATGCGCTGCGGTGTGCTGCCTGATCCTTTCTTTAGGGAAAATGAGTTTCTCTTCCTTAACGCAATGGAAAAGGACTACGTCTACACCCGAACCTTTACCCCTTCGGATCGGCTCCTTTCCTCGCCGCGCATCCGGCTGAGGTGCTTCGGTGTGGATACCCTGGCTGCCGTATCTCTTAACGGCAGAGAGATCGGACGCTGCGACAATATGCACGTTGTCTTTTCCTTTGACGTCCGTTCCGCGATCATTCCCGGGGAAAATACCCTGACCTTCACTTTTTCCTCCCCTATTTCAGCCGCCCGGAAGGCATACCAGGAAGATCCCATGTGGGGGTCGAGCGATGCCATGCCGGGGTTTTTTGCTTTGCGCAAGGCGCACTGCATGTTCGGCTGGGACTGGGGTCCCCGGATCCCGGACGCCGGCATATGGCAGGATCTCCGTCTGGAAGGGGACGAAGGAGTCTGTTTTGACAGCGTATACGTTTCCCAGCAGCACAGGGACGGACGCGTCACCCTCCGCCTCAGCCCGCTGTACGACGGGAGCGCCGAGGGCTGCGAGGTCCATGCCCGTCTAGTCGCGCCGGACGGAGCGTCGCTTGCATTTGAGAACGGGGAATGCACCGTAGAGGACCCCAAGCTGTGGTGGCCCCGGGGTTACGGGGACCAGCCGCTTTACAGGGTGGAATGCACCCTTGCGCGCGGCGATAAGGTGCTCGACACCTGGGAAAGGTCGATCGGCCTCAGGACCCTGACCGTATCCCACGAAAAGGACGCCTGGGGCGAATCCTTCACCCATGTGTGCAACGATATGCCCATCTTCGCCATGGGCGCCGATTATATCCCCCAGGACAATATCCTGTCGCGGATCACTCCGCAGAAGATCGTCCGTCTGCTGGAGGATGCGGCCCTGGCCAATTACAACACCATCCGGGTCTGGGGCGGCGGGTATTATCCCGGGGAGGTTTTTTATGACACATGCGACCGCCTGGGCATCCTCGTCTGGCAGGACCTGATGTACGCCTGTTCCTTCTACGCCCTGACCGATGATTTTGAGCGGAACATCCGCCTGGAAACGGAGCAGCAGGTCCGCCGGCTGCGCAGCCACGCGTGCCTTGTGCTGATTTGCGGGAACAACGAAGATGAAGGCTTTGTCTCCAGCGCCCAGGACGGCCTGGTCCGCGGGATAGAGCCCCCGCCCTTTTCCCCTGTCAGCCGCAGGAACATTTCCGACTATGTCAAAATGTATGAATACATTCTCCCCTCGGTGGTGCGCCGGGAAGCGCCTCAAACCTTCTGGTGGCCCTCCAGCCCTTCCGACGGCGGAGCTTTCGACCACACCAACGATCCCGACCGCGGGGACGTGCATTACTGGGATGTGTGGCACGGCGAAAAGCCCTTCACCGAATACCGGAAGTTCTTTTTCCGCTACGCGTCGGAATTCGGCTTCCAGTCCTTCCCCTGCCTTAAAACAGTGGAGAGCTTCACCCTCCCCGGGGACAGGAACATTTTCAGCCGCGTAATGGAACGTCACCAGCGCAACCGTTCCGCCAACGGGAAGATCCTCAGCTACCTGAGCCGCACCTTCCTCTATCCCTCGTCCTTTGACAACCTGCTGTTCGCAAGTCAGCTTTTGCAGAGCGAAGCCATCCGCTACGGCGTTGAGCACTGGCGCCGCAACCGCGGGCGCTGCATGGGGGCCATCGTCTGGCAGCTCAACGATATCTGGCCCGCCGCCTCCTGGTCCTCCATCGACTGGTACGGCCGGTGGAAAGTGCTCCACTATACGGAAAAACGGATCTTTGCGCCGATCCTCCTGTCCGTCGAGGAACACGGCGAAATGGACCAGAAACCGGACATCAACGAGCTGGAGCCTGAAAAGATCGAAAAAAGCTGCCGGATGAATCTGTGCAATGAAAGTCCCTCCCCCGTTTCGGGCAGGGTGACCTGGGAGCTCAGGACCCCGGACGCTTTCGTCGAACACCGCGGGGAATTCGACGTCTGTGTTCCCCCGCATTCCGCGCAGTGGCTGCCCAAGCTTTCCTTTGACGACATCGACGTTACGGACAGGTATTTTTCCTGCAGTTTCGAGCAGGACGGCCAGGAGGTCTCCTCCTCCACCGCGCTTTTCTGCGCCCCGAAGCATTTCCGCTTCGCGGATCCCGGCCTCTCCTGCATGATCGACGGGGACATGATCACCGTCAGCGCCAAAGCCTATGCCCGCACGGTCTTCATCGAAAGCGAGGATGCGGACCTGCTCCTTTCGGACAACGGTTTCGACCTGAATGGCGGCAGCCGCACTGTGCGTATCCTGCGGGGAAAAGCCGACAATATCCGCGTAAGGAGCGTATATTCCATCGACAAATAACTGATATGATCACAAAACCGCCTGAAAAGGACCTTTTCATCCTTTTCAGGCGGTTTTATGATCTTTCCTTTCGCGCAGGGAACGTTATTCCTCTTCAAGCCTTCCTTCGCCGTTTTTGTCCCGGAAAAAGAGGGCCAGTGTTCCCGGACCGGAATGTGCGCCGATCACCGGGCCGATCAGAGAGATCATCACGTCCCTGACGCCCAGCTCCGACCGCAGCTTGTCCCTGAGCCACTCGGCGTCCTCAAGACAGTCCCCGTGGCCAATGAACATCGTCTGGTTCTCGGGATCCAGGGCGAATTCCCTGGCCCTGTCCAGAAGAGCCTTGACGCTGCGCCTGCGGCCGACCACCTTCTCCCTGCCCACAAGATGCCCATTGGGGTCCACATTCAAAACCGGCTTGATCTTGAGCATGGTCGCTGCGAAATAGCTGGCAGCGGATATCCTTCCGCCGCGCTTGAGGTACACAAGGTCGTCAACGGTAAACCAGTGGATGGTGTTCTGCACGTTTTTCTCTGCCCAGTCGGCGCATTCGTCAAATCCCATGCCCGCGTCCCTCTTTTGAAGCACCCGGTGAACAAACAAACCTTCCCCCAGGCTGGCCGAAAGGGAATCCACCGAGCGGATCTTCCTGTCGGGATACTTTTCCTTCAGCGCCGCCGCCGCCATGGCAGCCTGAGCGGCTGTGGTGCTCAGCCCCGATGAAAACACCAGGAGAAGCGCGTCTTCCCCGCCCTTGAGGATGGGTTCAACACTCTCGATCCATGCCGATTCGTTGATCGCGGAGGTTTTGGTGACCGCGCCTGCGCGCATTTTATCGTAAAAGGCTTTCGTATCCTTTCCGGCGTCCCTGCTTTCAAGGTCCAGGAGGTGAGATTCGCCATTCGCCTGGTAAAGCATCGGAACAACTTTCAGATTGGTATGGCTGTGAATGTATTCCTCGGGAAGGTCACAGCATGCATCCGTCACGATCCAGAAAGGCATAGGGGCCTCCTTTTGTAAACAATGAATTGCGTGCCGTACGTTTTTTGCGGACAGCGATATATTTTAGCATTATAACCAGCCCGCGTCAAGTTTGTTGGTCTCACATTTCACTAAGCTGCGTCCGCCGGCCCCGCGGGCCGGGCGGACACAGCTCATCTTCAAAGGCAGTTTTCGTATGCTTTGCTCCCGTTTTTTTACTCCGCGGAGGGGATCGCCACTGCAAAGGCGCTCCTGGCGCCGATGGTCACCACAGTATCGCCCGCCACCGTGCGTTCCTCCGGGAATTCACCTCCGGAAAGGATCACCCTGGCCCCGTCCAAGGCAGCGTCGATGTTTACGCCGGCAGGAGCGGGATTGGGATTGATCCACGCGGCACCGAGGATACGGCCGTCCTTTACATACTTTACGAAGATCACCTGTCCGGACAGGATCTCGCATTCCGCGGTGGCCCCGGGATCCGTCAGGAAGGCGTTGTCCTTGCGCATCCGGATCAGGCCGGCGTAGAACCGGGAAGTCTCAAGTGCAAGACTGCCCTCACTCAGCGCTTCCCAGTCAATGTTATTGATCTCATCGGAACTGCGGTAGCTGTTCCCGTCCCCCTGCTTGGTCCTGAGCATTTCCTCCCCGGCCAGGAAAAATGGCATCCCTCTGGAAAGCATCACAACCGCGGCGCCCAGTTTGACCATATCAGCGCGGGTCCTGTCACTGTCGTCCGGGTTAGAAAGGAGCAGTTTGTCCCACAGGGTATGATTGTCGTGGGATGTCATATAGTTGACCACCATAGCGTCCCTGGCCTTCCAGCCTGCGCCGTTGGAGGCGCCGCCGGTGATGCCGAAAATCACCCGCGTCGCGTTGGTCTTGGTGGCTGCACCGGAGATATAGCCCTTTTCGGTCTGGCTGAACACGCTTCCCTTCAAACCGTCCCGGATGGCGTCGTTGAACACGGCGATACCGCCCGCGGCGCCCGGAGAAGCCGTGACCTTGCCGGCGTTGGCCTGGGTCATCTGGAACGCCGCGTTCAGCTGGGACGTGCCGCCCGTCCAGCCCTCGCCGTAGATCAGCGCGGAGGGATTGATCCCATGGACAGCCTGTTCGATCTGCTGCATGGTCTCCACATCATGCAGTGCCATCAGATCAAAACGGAAGCCGTCCAGGTGGTATTCCTTCATCCAGTAGGCCACGCTGTCCACCATGTACTTGCGGAACATCACCCGCTCGGATGCGGTCTCGTTGCCGCAGCCCGATCCGTTGGAGGGATCGCCGCCCGACGTCCAGCGATAATAATAATACGGCACGACACGGTTGAGGGAAGAATCCAGCGCGTAGGTATGATTGTATACCACGTCCATGACGACGCCGATCCCCTGGCCGTGCAGGGCCTGCACCATCCGCTTAAGCTCCGTAATACGGACCTCGCCATGGTACGGGTCCGTGGAATAGCTCCCCTCCGGCACGTTGTAGTTCTTGGGATCATAGCCCCAGTTGAACTGCGGTTCGGACAGCCGGTTCTCGTCGACTGTGGCAAAATCATAAATCGGCTGCAGATGCACATGGGTGATCCCCAGAGCTTTCAGGTAATCCACGCCGATCGGCTGTCCTCCGGCATTGGTCAGGCCTGTCTCGGTGAAGGCCAGATACTTGCCGGGATACGCGGTCCCTGGCATGGCGTTGGAGAAATCGCGGACGTGGACCTCCCACACCACCGCGTCCTGATAGGTGTCGATCGAGGAAACCGGCACGTCCTCCCTGAACCCCTCGGGATCGGTGAGTGTCAGGTCGATCACCATGCCGCGATCGCCATTGACACCGGCGGCGCGGGCATATGGATCCACCGCTTCCTGGGTCCCCAGAGCGGTAGTGACGGAATAGGTGTAATAGGTGCCGCTGCCGCACTGCGCCGTCGCTTCCCACACGCCCTTACCCTTTTTCTCCATGGACATCGAAAGGTACGCGCTGCCGCCGTCTCCGTTTTCAAACAGATTCAGGACCACAGCGGATGCGGTGGGCGCCCACACCTTGAACGTGGTTTCGTTCCCGCTTATGACGGCGCCCAGGTCGTTCCCGTCATATGTATATTTCGCGATAAATTCCTCGGAGTCGAAGATAGCGGTCGGGACCGCCGTTTTTCTTCCGTAGCCCTCGATCTCCATTTCATATGCGCTGGTCAGATCGATCTCCTCCTCCAGGGTCACGATTCCCGTGATCACCTTGTTGTTCAGGCTGGAAAGGCCGCTGAACGGGATCTTCCGCCCGTCCCGGTATACTGTTACCTGGGCGAGAGACGTCAGCCGCACGGCGGGAGAAATGAAATACCGTATCTCGTGCCCGGAGATAATGGCAGCCATGGAGAAATTGCGGATGCTTTCCAGGGTCTTTCCTCCGTCGCGGCTCGTATACTGGTCTCCGTCGCCGCTTTTTAAGTAGATGACCGTGTCCCTTCCTGTAATGATGGCAAACCGGTCCGCCTCAAAGTCCTTGGTAGCACTGCCCCAGGAGCTCCCGCCGGGCTGTGAGCAGCCGGTCCGGACGATGAACCCCACCTGCTCCACGTCCGCGGGCACGTTGATGACCACCTTGCCGCCATATTCGCATTCATGGAACAAGTACCCGCGCCCGTCTGCGTTCGGGAACCATATCCACATATCCGACGTGGCATAGTCAGCCCCTTCTTTTGTCCAGTAGAAGGTGACCCTGTTCATGCCCTCCTCCATCGGAAGGGTATACTCTTCCGCAGGAACAGCAGTCAAAGATAAACAGGTGAACGCAAGCGCGATGACCAGAAGCATGCTTATCTTTCTTCTCATCTCAGCCTCCCCGCCGGCACTGGCCGGCAAAAAACGTCGTATTCACACTGCAGCATACCAATAATATACCGCAGTCCGGCTTATTTGTCCAGCGAGAAAGGCGCTTCAGGCAGTGAAAATGACAGAAGAGTAAAAGAAAAAAACGGACCTCGGCGATCCGTTCTTTTCATCTTCTTTTTTGCGCTCAGTAACCGATGCTCTTCAGCGCCCGGCAGGCTTTTTTGCCCCGTTCCGCCGTCCGGCCTCCGCCGCGCCGCATCAGGCTGCGCCAGGTGCGTACAAAGCAGGGGACCAGGAAGATGTCCGCCATTACCCACGCCAGGGGATTGGCGAAGCATGCGGCCTCAAAGCCGAAGCGGGGAACCAAAGCCACGGCCACCAGGGTCCTTGCCACCATTTCAAACACGCCGGCGACCATCGCAAGGCGCGTAAAGCCCATGCCCTGGATGCTGAAGCGCACAATGTTCACAAACAGCAGCGGAACGAAGAACGCCACATTGGTGACCATGTACTTCATGGCCATTGCGGCGACGGGACCGTCGGTATCGCCGCCCAGGAAGATCCCCAGCATCCTGCCGCCCATCAGGCACACCAGGCCCAGCACCAGCAGGGAATACACCGTCCCGATCACCCCGGCGGCCCGAAGCCCGGCGGGGATCCTTTCCGCCCTGGCAGCCCCCACGTGCTGTCCGCAATAGGTGGCCATGGCCGTCGCCAGGGCGTCAAACACACAGGTGAAAAAGGTGTACAGCTTGCCGGCGGCGGTCACGGCGGCCACGGCGCCGGTGCCAAGGCCGTTGACCGCGGTCTGCATCACGATGGAGCCCACAGCCGTGATGGAATACTGCAGCCCCATGGGAACACCCATGGCCGCCGTTTTAAGGATATAGCGTTTGCGGAATTTCAGGTCATCGGGGCATTCGGTCAGCATCGGGAGGTGCTTCAGCACGGTCCTCACGCATCCGATCCCCGCAAAAAGCTGGCTGATGACCGTGGCCCATGCAGCCCCGCTCACGCCCATATGGAACACAAGGATGAACACAAGGTCCAGAGCGATATTGATCAGGGAAGCCGCCACCAGGAAAAGCACAGGCGTCCTGGAATCCCCCACCGCGCGCAGCACGCTGCCCGCCAGGTTATAGACCACCGTCACAGGGATCGCGAAAAAGATGATGCGGATATACCCGGCTGCCTCGTCCAGGATATCCGCGGGTGTGTTCATCGCCCGGAGCGCCGCGGTGCAGCAGAGGCCCGTACCGACGGCAAACACAATGGAGATGCCGACGGCCAGATAGCAGGCGCTGGCCGTATAGCGTCGCAGCGCCCTTTCGTCCCCCGCACCGAAAGCCTGGGAGATCGGGATGCCGAATCCCGAGCAGATCCCCATACAGAATCCCAACACCAGGAAATTGACCGATCCGGTGGAACCCACCGCGGCCAGGGCCGAAGTGCCTAAAAAACGGCCGACGATGGCCGCGTCCACAAAGCTGTACAGCTGTTGGAAAAAAAGCCCGAACATCAGCGGAACGGAAAAGCCGAGGATCAGCTTCAGCGGGTCGCCTTCCGTCATGTTCCGCGTCACATTGTTCCTAGTCATCACAAAAAAGCTCCTTTCAGAAACAAGGTGTGTTATATCACTTTATCCCTGCCCGTTCAATATCCCGCATGTCTATTTTTTCACCAGTTTGGTCGGGTCGCGGCGGCAGCTGGCTTTCTTTGGCCGCAGGATCCAAAGCAATAAAAAAGAGGCCGCAGCGGCAGCGGCCCAAATGATGGTCAGTGCGACTTTTCATATGTTACAGGAAGCGACACGCTCGGCATATCCTTCCCCGCGGGCGTGAAGGAGATCATCCCGTCCTTCATCCGGATCACTCCTGTGGAGCCGGGGACCTCGCCCTTTTCGAGGATCAGGCGAACGATCTTTTCGTTCAGCGCCGGTCCGCCGCCCCGGGTAAGGCAATCTTTCCACAGGGTAAAATGGCATCCGTTTTTCCAGTCGGAACAGCCAAAGGCCCGCTGCGTCTCCATGATCCCCTTTCCGCACAGGGGACACGTAAGGCCCTTAACGGCCGCCGATCCGCTTTTTCGGCTTTTTTTGCCGCCGCGCTGCTCCTGAGGAAAAACCACCTCGGTGGTGGTGGTCTTCGCGTAATCCACCAGGAACGCGCTCAGGCGGCGGATACCTTCCATGAACCGTTCCGTATCCCGCTTGTTTTCGGCGATCTCGCTCAGGGCCAGCTCCCATTTGCCGGTGGTTTCGGGGCTTGACGCCTCCTTCGGTGCCACGGCGATCAACTGCACGCCTTTGTCCGTCGCTTCGATCGCCCGCCCGCGCCTTAGCGCGTAACCCACCTGCACCAGCCTTTCGATGATCTGGGCGCGGGTAGCCGGAGTGCCCAGGCCTGAACCCTTCATTTGTTCCCTCAGCGCCTCGTCCTCCAGGTCCCGCCCGGCATTCTCCATCGCTGAAAGCAGACTGGCGTCGGTATGAGGGGACGGCGGTTTGGTGGTTTCTTTTTTGACCGCAGCTTTCTGAACAGTCCTGATGTCGCCTTCCTTCAGGTCCGGAAGCGGAGCCTCGTCGTCTTTCGCTTTTTTCTTTTTCGAGGCATCGTCATATCCGGCATAGACGCTCCTCCATCCCGGATCCCTGACAGTGCGGCCGGTCGATCGGAAGCTTTCCCCCTCGCACACCGTAATCACCTTCGCCGCGTCGTATACAAAGGGCGGATAGAAAACGGCGACAGTCCGCCTGGCGATCAGGTCAAATACCTTTTTCAGGTCCTCGGACATCTGGTCCAGTTTGGCGGTCTGGGGTGTCGGGATGATGGCGTGATGGTCGCTGACCTTGGCATTGTCAAATATCCGTTTGGAAAAAGGCAGCTTCCCGTCCTCTTTCCAGGGAATGTTTTTGACAATATCCGCATAAACAGACGGAAGTTTCTCCAGGGTCTGTTTTGTGCGGGGGATCATATCCATCGGCAGGTATCTGGAATCCGTCCGGGGATAGGTGACCGCCTTCCATTTTTCGTACAGCTCCTGGGTGAGCCTGAGGGTCTTATCCGCCGTGAAGCCGAGTCGCTGGTTCGCGTCCCGCTGCAGGCTGGTCAGGTCGTACAGCTGTGGCGGCAATTCCCGTTTTTCCTCATGCGTCACCGATGTGACGGCCGCTTCCTTTCCCTTCACCTTCAGGGCGATCGCATCGGCCGTCTCCTTATCCGGGATCCGTACCGCGGTCTTTTCTTCCTTCACATCGGGAGAAAACCACATCCCGCTGTAATCCCCGAACTGTGCGGTCAGCGTATAATACTCTTCCGGACGGAAGTTTTCTATCTCGACCCGCCTTTTTACCAGGATGGCCAGGGTGGGAGTCTGGACCCGGCCGACAGACAGAAGGGTGTTGTACCTGAGGGAAAAGGCCCTGCTGGCATTCATTCCCACCAGCCAATCCGCCAGTGACCGGCATTTGGCGCTGCGGTACAATCCGTCGTATTCCCCTGAATCCTTCAGGGCCGCGAAACCGTCCCGGATGGCTGCGTCGGTCATAGAGGATATCCACAGCCGCCGTACGGGTTTTTTGCACTTGGCTTCCTCATATATCAGTCGGAAGATCAGTTCGCCTTCCCTCCCGGCATCCGTCGCACAGATCAGGGAATCGGTCTCGGAAGCATTGATGTATTTTTTTACCAGCTGGTACTGTTTTCTGGTTTTCGGCAGCACCTTCAGGGGGATCTCCTCGGGCAGGATCGGCAGGTCGTCCATTCGCCATCGTTTATATTTTTCATCCAGTTCATCCGGCTCACACAGGGAAACAAGGTGGCCCATTGCCCAGGTAACCAAATATTCGCTGTTTTTAAGGCACCCGTCGCCCCTTTCCCTGCAGCCCAGCACCCGGGCGATGTCCCTTCCCACGCTGGGTTTTTCAGCCACGACGACGATCATGCGTTTTCCCTCCGCTTTTTTGTTTTCTTCCCCCACACCCTGATAAAGCGCTCTCCAGCAGCTTTCGTCCTTCCGGCCCGCGGCGGAATACGATCTTGATCATCTGGGGCGTCGCTCCGAGCCTTACGGGCAGGAGGGATGTGCCGATCCCGTTGCTGATCAGGATATCAGCTCCGTTTTCCCTTTTCCAGCCGGTAAGATACCTTCCGCCATACCTGGACGACGAAAAGATGGGGCGTCCGAACAGCGTGACCTGGCCGCCATGGGTATGTCCGCACAGCGCCAGGTGATAAAAAGGCGAGGCGATATCCGCAAGCGCGTCCGGGTTGTGGCAAAGGAGCAGCACAAAAGGCGTGCCCTGGACCTCCCGCCTCACCGCTTCCGGGTCAGGGTCCCCTTCCCTGAAATCGTCCAGCCCGGCCAGGACCGCGCCGTCGGTCAGGGGAACACAGCAATTGACCGGCATCTCCCATCCCGCGTTCTTCACAGCTGTTTCCAGGGTCTCCCTGTAGATCCCGCCGCGGATGTCGTGGTTTCCTGGCACCGCGATCACCCGCCTGTCCCGAAGGATGGGAGCCAGGATGCCGATGCAATTCGGGGAATCCTCGGGATCTTCCCCAAAGTCCCCGCCCAGCAGGACGCAGTCACTTTCAAGCGCCGCCATCGCCTCGGTCATCCGGTCGAACTGACCGCGGCTGAGAAGCTTCCCATAATGGATATCGGACACAAACAGGGCCGAAAAACCGTCCGACGCCTCGGGCCACAGCGGATGGCTGTATTCCCACACCAGCGTTTCCAGTCGTTCGGTCCCGTTGATCCGCCGGATCACTCCCAGGCTGTTAAAGGGTGCCATGACCCTTCCGACGGAACGCATCAGGCTTCTGGCGGGCCCGTCGGTCTGTTTCCTGACGTTCAACTTTTATTATCCTTTCCTGTCCAGAATGACAGGCGGCATCATCCTGACACCGCCGGGCCTGCCCTTAAAAACCAGTTCCATCAGCACCCGTTTGGCAAAAGCGTCCACGCGGGCATGCACTGCCTGCAGACGCTTGAGGACAAAACCGTGCCCAAAGGCGCATGCAAGGAAGCCATCTGTTTTTTCCGCAGGGATGATCACGCACAAACGGCCCCTGCACCGAAGGGAGCGGGCAGCCGCCCCGAAAAGATCTTCCCAGTCAAAATACTTCCATGTGCGCGCCCCGTCGTCCTCAAACCTGTCCGTGCCCCAATAGGGCGGATTGCATACGCACAGGTCAAATCCGCCCCGTTCCACATTTTCCGGGAGCGCGCGAATATCACAGCACAAAACGGTGATATTGTCCTCCAGGCCATTCATGCGGATGCTTCTCCGCGCCCGGTCGCAGGCTTCTTTTCGGATCTCCGCCCCCACAAAACGGAGGCTGTGATCCTTTGCCCACATGAGCAGCGGCAGCACGCCGTCGCCACAGCCCAGGTCCAGCACCTTTTCCCCATGCCTGGGAGAGGCGAAGTCCGCAAGGCGAACGCTGTCACTCCCGAATCGGTAGGTATCCCGTCCCTGGATGATCACCAGCCCGTCGCAGAGGAGGTCGTCCAGGGTCTCCCCCTCCTTCAGCATTTCCTCGCGAAGCATCAGTTCCGCCCTCTAAGAAAGTGCCGGCGCCTCTCAGGCGCTGCTTTCGCCCTTCCGGCCCGGCTTTTATCATACCAGTGTCCCCGAAAGATTGCAATCCCCCGGCAAAACACGTCCCACGGACAGAAAATTGACAGTCGTTTTGAAAACAGATATACTATAAAGCATCATCTGGCCGTTATATATCACCGGTCCGTTACGGCAGCATCCGGCCCCAAGCATTTCACGAAGGGAGTTGATCATGATGAAGAGTTACGTATCTTCGGATCAGTTGGTCATTTGCCTTGAAGGCCGCCTCGATTCTGAGCATTCTGCCGATGCCGGCGATTTCATCCGACAGACCGTCCAGGAGCACCCGGGGCTGCCCGTATGCCTGGACGCAGACAGCCTGGAATATATCTCCTCCTCCGGGCTGCGGATCCTCCTGGGTCTTCGGCAGAAACTCACCGTCCCGATCGTCCTGAAAAATGCGTCTCCGGAGGTATACCACACCCTGGAGCTCACAGGATTCACGTCGCTGATGGACGTGCGGCGGAAACTGCGGGAGGTCTCCCTGGAGGGCTGCAGGATCATCGGCATAGGAGCCTTCCGCACGGTCTACCGGCTGGACGGCGACACAGTGGTGAAGGTCTTCCGCGGCGGGGAGGAAACGCTGCCGCGGATCGCGGCGGAACAGGAGCAGGCCCGGGACGCGTTCCTTCGGGGCGTTCCGACAGCCATCCCCTTCGATACGGTAAAGACCTGCGAAGGTTATGGTGCCATATTCGAGCTGGTGGACGCCCAAAGCCTCGGCGACCTGGCGGCCGCCGATCCGGACAGTATTCCGGAGCTTGCCAGGCAGTACGCAGACTTCCTTCACAGCATCCACGCCCTGACGGCAGGCCCCGGCGAACTTCCCGACGCCCGGGAAAGATTCCTTGATTTCCTCACCTGCGTTTCCCCGGCGCTGGACGAAAAAACACAGGAAAAGGCCCGGGCATTGCTCCGCGCCATGCCGGAGGACCTGCACCTTCTGCACGGGGACGCGCACTGGAAAAACGTGATGGCTTCAAAAGGCACCCTGATGGTCATCGATATGGACACCCTGTGCGTCGGGGACCCGGTGTTCGAGTTCGCCGGGCTGTATATGACCTATGCGGCCTTCGAGGAGGACGACCCGGGCAACACGATGCTTTTCCACGGCATCGACGCAGAAACGGCCCGGAGCATTTTTTACAGCGCCCTGAAAAACTATCTCGGGGACCCCGGCGAAGATGCCCTCCGTGCGGCTGAGGACAGGATCCGCGTCCCCGGTCTTCTGATCTATCTGTATAACCTGATATCCCTGGGACTGGATAAAGAAAACAAAAGGATCCCGCGGGCGGCTGAACGGATGAAAGCGGCCGTCTGCATGACGGACAGCCTGGTCCTGCGGGAAGCGGATTGACAAAAAAAGTCCCGCCCCATATAATTGTACCATGTCCCGGGGACGGCACCCATCATAAAAAACAGCGGACAGATCGCCGCAAGGGGGATGACACCCATCGAAAAAAACATCATTGTGGTGGATGATAAGGGAAACATTCTCGGAAGGACCTGGCCCAAACGGGCCGAAGGCCTGATCAAAAAAGGCAGGGCACGCCGGCTGGACCCTGCGACCGTCTGCCTTGCGTGTCCGCCGGAAAATACGGAGGATCGACTTATGGACAACGACACCCTGCAACGCCCTGAGGCGAAGACTCCCGCGGCTGCTCTCACCCCGGAAGATCTGCTCCGGCGGATGGATGCCATCCGCAGTGAAATGCAGAGTCTTTCCGAGGCCATCCGTACCGTGGACGCGCTGCCGGAGGACAGCGGCGAAGCCGGGGCTCGGGCGGAAGCCATCGGGCGAATGTTCTGCGAGCGGGAGGTCACCTGCCGCCAGCAGCTATCCTTCCTGGAGCGGGTTTACACTGACCACTGTTCCGGCGCTTCTGAGGACAAAAAGGCCGAAAGGATCCGTATGATCCTGGACCAGATGAACTCCGCCCTGTCCGGCTCCCGCGACATTCCGGACGCCGCAGAAGCACTGATCCGTTTTTACAGGGACCTGATGACCAATACCTGAAATACGCATAAACAGGCAGGGAGGCGCTCGGCCTCCCTGTTTTTTTATCAGTCCTCGTCCCCTGCCTTGAAGTTGTAAATGGGCCTGATCACCCGGTCGATGCGGACCGTATCGGAGATGTTGTTCACAATGGCCTCCATGGGCTTATAGGCCATCGGTGCTTCGTCCAGCGTGCCCTGATTGACGGAGGTCGTGTAGATCCCCTCCATTTCCTTTTTCATCTGCGATACGGTAAGGGAGGACCGGGCCTCGCTGCGGCTCATGATACGCCCGGCGCCGTGAGGCGCGGAACAGTTCCAGTCCTCGTTGCCCTTCCCGGTGCAGATCAGGCTGCCGTCCCGCATGTTCATGGGGATGATCAGCCTTTCCCCCTCCCGGGCGGAGGTAGCCCCCTTCCTGAGGATCATGGCGTCAGTGTCAATGTAATTGTGCACCGACGTAAACTGGTCCTCCACATGGAACTTCATTCCCCGGACGATCTCGTCCATCATCGCCTGCCGGTTGAGCATGGCAAATTCCTGCACGATGCGCATATCGTGGATATAATCGTCAAACAGATACCCGGCACAGTACGCGAACTGTCTCGGCACGTCGGTTTCCTTTTCCCAGGATACTTTGGCTTCTTTCAGGGCCTGGGGCAGTTCCCTCTCACGTCCTTGCGCCTTGTATTCTGCGATCAGTGCGTTCCTCATCTCCTCTATGGCGCGCTTGTCCGTCCCGTTCATCTGCCGCGCGGCCTGCTTCTGGTAGAACCCTGCCACTTCCAGGCCCAGATGGCGGCTGCCGGAATGGATCACCAGATAGATCTCCCCGTCCTCTCCCCTGTCGGCCTCGATGAAATGGTTGCCCCCGCCCAGGCTGCCCAGGGAAAGCAAGGCGTTTTCCATCTGGATATACTTCGCGCATTTGAGCGCCTTCAGGTCCACCCGATCGGCGTATTTGTGGGCCGCCTTCCGCTTTTCAAATCCGGCGGGCACCGTTTCGTGCACCACCCTGTCCAGCTTCGCCGGCTCCAGGCTGCTTTCCCTCAGCCGCGCCACCTCCATGCCGCAGCCGATGTCCACCCCCACCAGGTTGGGCACCACCCGGTCCTTTACGGTCATCGTGGTGCCCACGGTACAGCCCGCTCCGGCGTGCACGTCCGGCATCATCCGGATACGCAGCCCCTGCGTAAACTCCTGGTCCAACAGGCCCCGGATCTGGGCGATGCTGGTGTCGTCCACCAGGTCCGTAAAGATCTTTGCGCTGTTGAATTTTCCCGTCAGTTCGATCATGTGTACTCCTTCCTTATAT
>JAFWWK010000266.1 GCA_017523615.1 Clostridia bacterium | reverse complement strand
GGGAGCCATCTTCGGGTTCCAGCGGCGGGTCTGGTGTCCGAAATGGACGCCGGCTTCCAGCAGGTGCTTCATAGAAATGACAGCCATGGTTTTCTTTCCTCCTTGTTATTCCACCGCGCGCTTCGTCCGGGAAGGACACCGTCTGGCGGCACAACCGACCCATCCGCGCGCGTGCGTGATACGGAATATGATAACACAATTCTTTTCTGTTGGCAAGGGTTTTTCCGCCGCTTTCCGCGGTGTTTTCAGGCTTTTTCGGCTTTTTCGTCCGCCCGCGCCGGGCTTGCCCGCCTTTCCCTTTTACTCGGCGGCCCCGAGCCACTCAAGGTATTCCTCCAGGCACATCCCCGTTTCGTGCATTTTCCGGGCGTGCTCCACCCCCACGTACCGGTAGTGCCACTCTTCCCCAAGGAAACCGGTCACATCATCCTTTTCGTCGGTGTAGCGGATGACAAAGCCGTATTCCCAGCAGTGCCTGACCAGCCACACATACTGGGCGGTGTCCACAAAAGCGTCGCTGGTGTTGGTGGCGTTCAGGTCGAAGGCCAGACCGGTATGGTGCTCCGACGTGCCGGGGTCCGCCACGGTCAGCCGCGTGGCGGATATGGCGGAGGAGCGGGACCGTCCGTCCTCCATGTATTTATTGACGTAGTTGTTGAATATTCTTTTCTGGGCGTCGTAGGTCCTGTACGCCTCCCGGATCTTCCAATGCCCGACCCCGTCGGCGATGGCCGCCTCCAGCATGGTCTTCAGGGCATGCACCGCCTCGCTGACCCCCTGGGCCTTCGCGTCGGCCAGGACCGCCACGCTCGACGGGATCACGTCGGCGATATATACCAGGTGCTCGGGCACATAATCGTTTCCCACCGGGTGCTGCTTGTTGACGAGGAAGGGGACCGATTCCGCCACGCCGTGGAAGGCCGCCGGAGTGGGCGTCACCTCAATGGCGTGGGCGCTGTCCCCAAACAGCGTCCGCCAGGTCTTTTCACCGACGATGCCGTCGGCATCCAGGCCGTGCTGCTTCTGGAAAAGCACCACCGCGGCCTTGGTGGCCCTGCCGAACTGCCCGTCGGCCTCGCCTTCCAGGTAGCCCAGTTCCCGCAGTCTCTGCTGCAGGGCCTTGACGCCCTCTCCCGCGGAACCGGAAGCGAGGTAGACCGCAGTGGGAGCCGGCGACGCGGTGGGCGGGGCCAGGGTCTCCTCCGCGGCCAGGGCTGCCGGCACGGGTGTGACGTACGTCGGTGCGTCCGCCGCCTCCGTTCCGGCGGGGGAAGGTGTCTCCTGCGCGGAGAGGGCCGCCGCGGCCGAAGCCAGGTTGATCGCGTGCACCGTGGATGTGGGGACCGCCGTAACGGCGGCCTCAGCGCGGTATTCCCTTCCCTTCGCCGCCGAAAATATCCACAAAAACGCCGCCAGCGCCGCAAGCGCCAGCGCCGAGAACATAAATACCGTGTTTTTTCCGTTCCGCGTACGCATCAGTGTTTTCCCCGCTGTTTTTTTCTGGTTCCGCCGTTTTCCGGCGATATTTATTATCCCCGGTCCCTCCTTTCGTGTCAAGGGCCGCGGCCCGGGACGATCCATTATATATGTAAAAACGTGTTGCCCGCCGGGGTGCGGTATGGTATAATTCTCCCGCGGCCGCCCGATAAAAAAGGGCCGGACCGCAGGGAGGTATCATGCGTTCCGTCGTCATCCTGGACCTGGACGGCACCCTGGCGGATACCCTGCCGGATATCCGCGCCGCCCTCAACCGCAGCCTTGCCCTTCTTTCCCTGCCCCCTGTCACCGCGGAGGAATGCCGCCTGATGGTCGGGAGGGGCGCCCGCAACCTGACGCGCCTGGCCCTCCGGGGCCGGGAGGATCTTTGGGACCGGCTGTACGATCTTTACCGCGCCGATTATTCCGCCAATCTCGCCTGCCTCACCCGCCCTTATCCCGGAATCGCGGATATGCTGTCATCCCTCGCGGAGGCGGGTCTGCGGCTGTGCGTCATTTCCAACAAGGACCGGGAGGATGTCCTGCGGGTCCTTGAGCACTGTTTTCCCGGTTTCCCCTTCGCTGTGGCCGAGGGAAGGCAGCCGGGGGTCCCCCTCAAGCCGGACGCCGCGCCGGGCCTAAAGTGCCTTTCATCGCTGGGCGCCGGGCCCCGGGATGCCGTCGTCGTGGGCGACAGCGACGTGGACGTCGCCTTTGCACGGGCGCTGGGCTCACCCTCCGTGGGCTGCGCCTGGGGCTTCCGGGGCGAAGAAGAGCTGCGCCGCGCCGGGTGCACGCTTCTCAGCCGCACACCCGCCCAGGCGGTCTCCGATATCCTTTCGCTGACTTGCTGAAAAGCATTCCAAGCATATGGAGGTAAACACGCTATGAACAGGAACAGGAATCATGCCGTCGTCTGTCCGCAGTGCGGCGCATCTCTGGCCTGCGGTGCCACGTCCTGCCAGTACTGCGGCACCCAGATCAGTGCCTCGGAATCCGGCGGTCCCGTACAAATGAAATACTGCAAGTTCTGCGGGGAACGGATCCCCATGGACGCCGTCGTCTGTACAAAGTGCGGGCGGCAGGTGGAAAAACTGGAGTATTCTTCCGCTGCTCAGCCTGTCGTCATCAACAATGTGAACAGCAATGTGAACAGCGCTCCCCTGGCAGCCAACCGGTCCTTCGTCCCGACAAAAAAAGCCCTGAACAAATGGACCGCTTTTTTCCTGTGCTTTTTCTTCGGCGTCGTCGGCGCCCACAAGTTCTATGAGGGCAAGATCGGCATGGGTATCCTTTACCTGTTCACGGGCGGACTGCTGGGCGTCGGCGCCCTGGTGGACCTGATCGTGCTTCTTTTTAAGCCCAACCCGTATTACATCTGATTTTTCTGCGCATCATATTCGAAACATGCCTCACAATGCCTTCCGCGCCCGCCCCCTTTGGGGACGGGCGCGGAAGGCGTTTATACCGTTTCCTTTTTCGGAGCCCTTATTTTTCGTCCAGGAAACGCTGCACCTCGGTGCACATGATCAGGAATGCGCCCACCGCGTGCAGGTCGTTCACCGAGCAGGGCCGGGCGATATAGAAGGCATAGTCCCCCACGCCGGTCCCGATGCAGACGTTGCCGATCATCAGGTCCTCCCCTTCGAATTTGAGGGAGCGCAGGACGCCCTCGTATCCCTTCATCGCCTGCTTTTCGTAATCCCTGGGCAGGATCCCCTTGCGCATGGCCTTGCACAGACCGGCGGTATACAGGCAGGAGCAGGAATTTTCGGGCCAGTTGCCCTCCCGGTCGCCCTTGTCCACCACCTGGTACCATCTGCCGTCCCCGCCCTGGAAGTCGCACAGGGACTTAAGCAGGTCGGCGCACATCCCTTCGATCTCCCCGCGCCCCTCAAAATCCCCGGGGATGAAGTCCAGGTCGTTCAGGAGCGCCACCGGCACCCAGCCCATAGCCCTGCCCCAGAATTCGGGGGCGCGCCCTGTCACCGGGTCCGCCCAGGGGGATCTTTTCGTCCCGTCCCAGGCGTGGTACATGAGGCCTGTCTTTTCGTCCCGGCATTTTTCACGCATCAACAGGGCTTCTTGGATCACGTCCGCCATGATGTCGGGGCGTGAGAAGCGGCGGGCGTACTCCGCGGCGAACGGGCCGGCCATGTACAGGCCGTCCAGCCACATCTGGTCCTCGGCGTAAGGCTTATGCCACCAGCCGCCTTCCGCCGTGCGGGGGATATCCTCATACTGCCGGTATACCGAGGCGATGCAGTCCCTGTAATGGGGATCCCCGGTCTCATCCAGCACGGGGAAAAGCAGGATGCCCGGCATGATGTCGTCCAGTTCGCCCCTGGAGTAATTGATGATGGCTCCTTTGTCGTCAAAGACCGAATCCAGCCAGGCCTTCATATAGTCGAAGTACTTTTTCTCCCCGCACAGCTTCCAGGTCTCCGTCATGCCGGAGAGGAAAACCCCCTGATGATAATGGAAATGGCCCTTTGGGGGAAGGGAGGGCGCGTCGAATTTGCGCATCATCGTGTCGCAGGCAGCCTTTGCCCACCAGAGCGGCGTACGGTTTTCCATGTTTTAAGTCCTTTCCGGATGGCTCGCATCCATTCAAATCATTTTTTTGTGCCTGCGGGGGCCAAAGCCACCTCGTCCTTCAGTCCGCGGGCCAGCGCTTCGTCGTCCAATTGCCGGGTGATGTGGCTCTGCAGGGTGATCCGCGTTTCCGCGGCGGGGATCAGGTACGTCCTTTCCCACAGGTATTGGGTGGGGCCGTCCCCGCGGATGCGGAAGAAGGAACGCATCCCTTCCAGCAGCTGCGCCGTCAGGGCCACATTGGTAAAGCAGTCGTTGCGGTAAAAATGCGCGAACATGCCGTGTTCCGCCTTCTCCATGGCCGAAAGCGCTTCCCGCTGGGCGCACAGCGCCTTATCCGTCCACAGGAAGGCCTGCAGGTCGTCCCCATCCAGGAAGTGCATGCAGGCCTGGGCGAAGGCGTATACTCCCTCGCATCCCGTTCGGTGCAGCTTTACCGCGGTCAGGAGGCTGTCGCTCAGTGCCGCGCGTCCCGGAGCGTCCAGGCGTTCCGCTTTTTCAAGGCACTTTTTCTCAAGAACGCCGAAGGACTTGATGCCCGGCCGGGCGATCTCGGCCATGCGCGCCGCCTGGGCGCGCAGATCCTTCTCCGGGGCGACCCACAGGAGCCTCTCGGCGTATTTATCCCCCCGGCACAGAGCATGGCACATCTCCCGCACCGGGAAATGGTAGAACTGGTCCCCTGCCCGGTCATCCTCGTGGGGGCCGTAAGGCACCGACGCCTCCCCGTATTCCAGAAGGAGTTTTCCCGCGGAGGCGTCGCCGAAGTATCCCGCGGCATGCCTTTCCGCTTCGGCGGCAGTGTCGGCTTTCCCGGAACGCCAGAGTGAAGCGATCACGTCCAGGACGAACAGGTGCGGGCGGATGGAGCCGCTGTTGATGATCCACAGGGTGCCGGCCCCTTTTTCAAGAACGGTCTCCAGCTCCCTGACGGCCATGCCCAGGGGCACCTGGAGCATGGTGATGTGGTTGGCCGCCTGCAGGTCATAGAACCCGGCGTGGAAATAGATCCCCTTCCTGCCGGCCTCCCCGTCCCCGGGCATGGCGTCGGTCCTTCCCGCGTTCAGTCCCTGGCGCCTGGAAAGCATCTTCCCAAAGCCGTTGTCGCTGTAGATGCGGATCACCTCGTCGGGGATATCCAGCCACCCGCCGCGGTAGAGGCTCATGATCTCACCGTACAAATACACGCAGAAGACCGCGTCCTTCTGCTCCTCGCGGACCAGGGCCATCTGCCTTGCGATGACGGCGGAAACGAACGCGCCTCTGTCCCTGTCGGTCTTTACGGACGGATCGTCGTCCCAGAAGGCGTGGTCCCCCTGGCCGCGGAAGCCCACCGTCCAGATCACCTTCCTTCCGGCGTTTTTTCGGATGCCTTCCCGCCACAGGGCCTCGAACTTATCCGGATATTTGCTGTATGATGCCTCCAGGTGCGGAAATCTCCTCCCGAACATCGGCGCGCCGAGCATCTCGGAATGGTGCTGCGTCAGCGCCAGGCCCATTTCCGACGCCGCCCGGTCGATCATCTCCCCGTCGTACTGGCGGTCCGTCCCGGCGATCACCAGGTTGCCCCCCAGGCGCACAAGGGCCTCAAAGGCCCGCCGCCACACTCTGGCCCGTTGGGCCGGGGTGGAGGACCATCCGTCCAGCAGCACCTCGTCATTGATGAACCAGCCTCTCCACCGGGTGGCGAAGGGTGTGGAGGCACAGGTCCCCTCAGGCACGGACACCTTTTCCCGGCGGAGCGGCTTCTCACCGTACCACCAGGCCAGCGGAAGGACGCCGAGGTATTTTTCGCTGAGGAAATACAGGGCGTAAGCGCCTCCCAGCGGCCCGCCGCAGGAAACCTCGATCTCCCGCAGGGAAACGCGGACCCGCCATTCCTCCTCCCCCAGGGCGTCGTCCTTCACCGTCACGATACGGTTGTCCTCGCCCCTGTCCGAAAGTACCTCGGACATATCCCTTTCCAGGGCCAGAGCGGCGTTCACCACAGGCTTCGGGCAATACTCCGCCTTCACAGCGGTGGAAAGCGTCCATATAAAATCCATAGGCTTCCCTTTCCGCGTCCCCGCAGCGGGAGACGCTGATCAGCTTTTTTCAAGGAAGAGGGAAATGTCCGCCCGCAGGGTCTCACCGTCCTCAAGGTATTCGGTAAAGCGCCTTGTATGCCCGTCCGGACAGGACATGGCAAAGGCGGCTTTCCTTTCGTTCCCGTCCCGGTCCGCGATCATGAACGTCCCGTCCACAACGAGTCCGTCCAGACACCGGCTGTCCCCGTCCGCGCGGACTTCAGGTTCCCCGCCGCTTTCAAATTCAAAAAACAGGCGGATCCCGCCGCCGGCGCGGTTGCTTACGGTCCCGCGGATCCTGCCCTTTTCGGCCGTAAAATCGAAGAATACCGTGCGCATGTGCCTTTGGCGGCCGTCCCGGTCCTCCCGGAGAAGGCGAAGGGATGATACCCGGCCTCCCTTTGCGCGCCAGAAGGCGGCCATGGCGCACAGCTGGTGGCTCGTGTTGGCGCTCCCCCTGAGGCAGCCGTACATCAGTGTGTCGGAGATGTACGCCGTGGCGGTGCACAGGGTGCGGTCCCGTCCCGGTTCGCCCCTTTCGCACAGCTCGCGGAAAGTCCTTTCGATCAGGCGCGCTCCCCGGGGGCGCGCCAGAGCGTCCCTCACGTCCTCCTTCAGCGTCCTGTCCCCAAGGCACAGGACGCTTGCGCTCTCGGTCTCCGCGGACATGGGCGGCAGCTCGCCTTCGGGAACAAGGAAGGGATCCAGGTACATCAGCATCGGGATGGCCGTATGCACCCGCAGGTCTATTTCGTAGCACCTGGTATAGGGACCGCAGATGTTTTTGAGTGCCGGGTTATAGAACTCGGCCAGGTCCCTCCACATGCCCGCGTCCAGTTTTTCCCCCAGCGAGCGGACCTCCGGCCCCCCGAAAGCCTTCATGAAGGGCGTATAGGTGAGCGCCACCCCGTTGTAGGTGGGCGAATTGAATTCCGCCGGACCGTCGGCAAGATATTCCCTAAGGAAAGCCGAGGCAGTTTCCTCCGCGTAAGCCGCGAGCGCCTCGTCCCCCCAGCGGGAGGCGAACATGCTTGCCATCAGGATATGGACACAGCGTACGTTGGTATTGAGGGGCGTGACGCCGCTCTTTGCCCTTTTCAGCGCCGCGGCGACGCCCTCCCTTGCGGCGCGGTCCATCCCTTCCGTGACCTGCTTAGGCAGGCGTTCCCCGAAAAACCGGAGGATCAGAGCGTAAGTACAGAGGATGAATTCCCGCCAGTTGGGGTCGTAGGTATCCCAGACCACCGGCCACACACGGCGCATGGATGCCCGAAGGGTCTCCATGGTCTTCTCCGCGTCCCCCTCATCCGCGCCTTCCCCGGACAGGTCCTCCCGGAAGCGGGTAAACAGCCTTTCGGTAAAAATATCCAGAACATACTCGCCTTCCCTTCCGAGGCGCTCAAGGCACCCGGGCGCCATGGGCGGAACGCCGCGCTCCGAAAAGGAAGGGAAGGTACCGTGCCAGGGCTGGCCCGGACACAGGTACTGCAGGGAGTTCACTTTGGATATGATGCCGGCGGCACGCTCCGCATCCCCCGGCGCGTTCCGCTCAAGAAGCGCCAGGGCATAATACACGCTTTCCCGGGTGCCGTGGTAGCCTTCTTCCCCTTCGCGGGAAAACAAAAGCTTCTCTTTTTCGTCCCAGCGGGAATCGAGATCCCGCAGGGAAAAGGCCAGGAGCGCCTTTTTTCTTGGGTCCATTGTGTCCGCGTAGCCCATAGTCCGCCTCTTTTCCGTTTTTTATCTCCGGAATAATTATATCACATCTTTCCCCTTTGACAATCACTTGGTAACTTTTGATCAAATGTTGACAACATTCAAGGTCTATGTTATCATACGATCAATGAAAACTGATCACCGGAACGTATCCGGCATCCGCTGTGAATATTTCCCCGGACGCCTCTCCTCCGTCACAGTCCTCACGCCGCAAACAAAGGATCTCCCCAAGGAGGCACTATGAAAACCACCCGCCTGGAAGATATGGAGCGTTACATCCGCGAGCGTGGCACCGTCTCCATGAACGAATTGAGCGAGCGCTTCGATATCTCCGTCACCACCCTGCGCCGGGACCTGGCCGTCCTGCGCTCAAAAGGCGCCATCGAAAAGGTCTATGGCGGCGTCACCGCCATGCCCGGGGAGCAGGAGCCGTATTTTCGTTCGTTTTCCGACCGCTGCCATGTGGACGAGGAAAAAAAGCGCCGCGTCGCCCGGGCGGCGGCGGCGCTCGTCCGCAGGGGGGACGCGGTGTTCCTTGATTCCGGCACCACCACCCTCCACATGGCGGAGCCCCTGTCCCAGATCGGGGACGTGACCGTGGTCACCTACAGCCTTGCCGCCGTACAGGCCCTGGTACCCTATCCGGGCGTCAGCGTCATCGTGCTTCCGGGCCTTTTCCAGCGCAAGACCGATTCGGTCACCGGCATCGAGGCCGTCGCCCAATTGAAAAAATTCAATATCCAGAAGGTCTTCATGGCCGCCACAGGCGCGGTGGGCAGCGGAGTGACCAACTCCTTTTCCCCGGAATACGAGGTAAAATGCGCCGCCATGGAGACCGACAGCGAAAAGGTCCTTTTGATCACCGGCGCCAAATTCGGGGCCGGCGGACTGATGAAATACGCCGAGTTTTCGGATTTCGATTATATCGTCACCGATACCGATCCCCCCGCTCCTTACGCCGATACCATCAAAAAGAGCGGCGCCAGGCTTGTGATCGCCCCGGCCCGATGAAAAAGCAAGGAGGTCCCCCATGCCGCTGTCAGGGCTGAAAACCCTTCTCGAGGAGGCGGGGCGCCAGGGCCGCGCCGTCGGCGCTTTCAACGTCGCCTCCGTCGAGATGATCCTCGGCTGCGTCGAAGCGGCCGAAGAAGCCCGCACCCCCATCATCCTCCAGACCGCGGAGGTACGCCTCTCCGACGCCCCCCTTGACATCCTGGGGCCGGCCATGCTCGGCGCCGCCAGGGCTGCCCGTGTCCCCGTGGCCGTCCAGCTGGATCACGGGAAGACCGAAAAAACCATTCTTAAAGCCCTGGACATGGGATTCACCTCGATCATGTTCGACGGCAGCAGCCTGCCCATGGAAGAGAATATCGCCATGACCCGCTATTTTTCTGATATGGCCCACGCCCGCGGCGCCTGCGCCGAAGGCGAGATAGGCTCCCTTGGCGCCGGAGAGGGCGGAGAAGGCGGCGCTCCCGCCTGCACGGATCCGGATGAGGCGGCCCTGTTCGCCGCGCGGACAGGGGTGGACGCCCTGGCCGTGGCCATCGGAAACGCCCACGGCGTCTATGCCGGCGCCCCCGATTTCCGTTTCGATATCCTCGCTGGCGTCACCGCCCGCTGCGGCGTTCCCCTTGTCCTCCATGGCGGCACCGGGGCGGGAGAAGAGCGATTCCGCCGCTGCATCCACGGGGGCATCCGCAAGATCAATATCGCCACGGCCTTTTTCATGGCCGACGCCCGCGCCCGCACCGAAGTCGGCGGGGAGGATTACTTTGCCATGTCCCGGGCCGCCCGGGAGGCGGTCCGCAGGACCGCGGAGGAACATATCCGCATTTTCGGGATCAGAAAGGAGTGCTGAAACTTGCTTTTTTCACCGGAAAACAAAGCCCTGGACATCATTCCCGTGGGGCGCATCGCCGTGGACTTCAACCCCACCGACATGAACCGCCCGCTGTCGCAGAGCGAAAACTTCAATAAATACGTCGGAGGCAGCCCGGCCAACATCGCCGTGGGCATGGCACGCCTGGGGCGCCGGGTCGGGTTCCTCGCCCGGGTATCGGACGACGCCCTGGGGACCTACGTGACCGATTACTTTGTCCGCGAAGGGATCGATACCAGCCACGTCCGCCGCTGCGTCAACGGAGAAAAGCTGGGGCTGACCTTCACCGAGATCCTTTCCCCCACCCAGTCCAGCATCCTGATGTACCGGGAAGGCGCCGCCGACCTGAGCCTGAGCCCCGAGGACGTGGACGAAGGCTATGTCGCCTCCTCCCGCAGCCTCCTGATCTCCGGCACCTCCCTCAGCGCCTCCCCCAGCCGCGAGGCCGCGCTGAAGGCCCTGATGTACGCAAAGAAAAACGGCGTCACCGTGATCTTTGACGCCGATTACCGGCCCTACACCTGGAAAAGCCGCGACGAGGTCTCTGTCTACACCTCCCTGGCGGCTGAAAAGAGCGATATCGTCCTTGGCTCCCGGGAAGAATTCGACCTGATGGAGCGCCTGGCGGGCCTGGACGGCAGCGATGAAGCCTCCGCCGCCCACTGGCTGTCCCTCTCCCCGCGCCTGATCGTCATCAAGCACGGCAAACAGGGCTCCAACGCCTGGACCGCCGCGGAAAAATGGCGGGTGAAGCCTTTCCCGGTAGCGGCCATGAAGGGCTTTGGCGGCGGGGACGGCTACGCCAGTGCTTTCCTGCACAGCCTGATGGCGGGATCGAGCCTGCCCGAAGCGCTGGAAAGGGGCAGCGCCTCCGCCGCCATGCTGGTCGCCAGCCACGCCTGCTCCCGGGATATGCCCACCGAAGAAGCCCTGGAAAAATTCATCCGGGAGGAAAAAGCGCAGTACGGGGAAATGGTATTTCCCCTCTGATCCGTTTCCCGCGTTCCCGGCGGCAAAAAATCGGCCCGGATAATGTTTTGCCTTTTCTTTGACTGCGGACAGGAGGTCGCTCATGAAAACGATGAAACCCTTTATCAACGGCCTGCGCGTCGATTCCGTTTCCGGCAGGTTCGGCTCCGTCTTCGATCCCTCCACCGGGGAGCAGATCGCCCAGGTGCCCCTTTGCACCAAAGAGGAAGTGGAGGGAGCCATTTTGGCGGCGAGGAACGCGTTCCCCGCCTGGAGCGCCGTCCCGGTGCGCAAGCGGGCACAGCTGATGCTCAGGCTGCGGCAATTGATCGAACGGGACATGGATGAACTGGTCCTGATGTGCGCCACCGAAAACGGCAAGAACCTTGCCGAAGCCGCCGGGGACGTGGGCAAGGCCCTGGAAATGACCGAGCTGGCCGCCACCGCCCCGGTCCAGCTGATGGGCGACAGTCTGATGAACACCTCCGTGGGCTATGACACCACCACCTACCGGGAGCCCCTGGGCGTGTTCGCAGGCATCGCGCCATGGAACTTTCCCGCGATGATCCCTGTGGGCTGGATGGCGCCCCTTTGCATCGTCTGCGGCAACACCTTCGTTTTAAAGCCAGCGTCCTCCACTCCCATGACCTCCCTGAAGTTCGCGGACCTGTACAAAGAGGCCGGCTTCCCGGACGGAGTGTTCAACGTGGTCCCCTGTTCCCGCGCCGAGGCGGAGATCCTCCTGACCCATCCGGACGTGAAGGGGGTCACCTTCGTCGGTTCCACCGGGGTCGGAAAGCACGTATATGAGACCGCCGCGGCCCACGGCAAGCGTGTCCAGTGCCTGTGCGAGGCGAAGAACCACGCCCTAGTCCTGAAGGATGCCCCCCTCACCCGGACCGCTGCCGGCATCATGAACAGCGCATTCGGATGCGCCGGCGAAAGGTGCATGGCGCTGCCCGTCGTCGTGGCGGAGGAGGAGATCGCCGACGCCCTGGTCAAGGAGATCGTCCGCCTGTGCAGGCTCCAGAAGGTCGGCCCCGCCTGGGACAAGGCCACCGACCTTGGCCCCGTGGGCTCCGCAACCCACATGAAGTTCATTAAGGACTGGATCGAAACCGGCGTCCGTGAAGGGGCCCGGCTGGTTTTGGACGGACGGGACTGCCGCGTGGAGGGCTATGAAGGCGGATATTATGTCGGTCATACGGTCTTTGACCACGTCACGGACGAAATGACCATCGGACAGAGGGAAGTCTTCGGCCCTGTCCTGTGCGTCAAGCGGGTCCGGGATTTTGAGGAGGGCCTTTCCAGGATGAACGCCAACCCCTTCGCCAACGGCAGCGTCATCTTTACCCAGAACGGCTATTACGCCAGGGAGTTCGCCCGGCGAACCGACGGCGGCATGGTGGGCGTCAACGTAGGCATCCCCGTGCCCATCGGCGTATTCTCCTTCACCGGGCACAAGCAGTCCTTCTTCGGCGATCTGCACTGCCACGGAAAGGACGCCTTCCGCTTCTATACCGAGACCAAGACCGTCACGACCCGCTGGTTCGACGAGGAAGAAATGAAAAAGGAACGCGTCGATTCCTGGGACGGCTCCATGTGACCCGCCTTTTTCCATCTTACAGTTCGTCTTTCTGAACAATTTAAAGGAGGAAACCAAGCTATGGACAGGATCAGGATCGGTATCGTCGGTGCCGGCCGCATCGGCAGCGTCCACGCCGAATCCATCACTTACCACATTCCCGAGGCTGAGATCACGGCGGTATCCGACGTGATCGGGGAAAACGCCCGCCGCCTGGCGGAGCGCTTCGGCATCAAAAAGTACTCCTCCGACTGGCACGACGTGATCACAAGCCCGGAGGTGGACGCGGTGCTGGTCTGCTCACCCACCCCGACCCACGCCGAGATCACCATTGCCGCCCTGAAGGCAGGCAAGCACGTGTTCTGCGAAAAACCCGTGCATACCTCCATCGACAAGATCAGGGAAGTGGCTGAGGCTGCCCGGGAGACCGGCAAAAAGCTGCAGATCGGCTTCAACCGCCGCTTCGACCACAACCACCGCAAAGTGCAGGCCCTGGCCCAGAGCGGCGCTCTCGGGAACATCGAGATCATCAAGATCACCTCCCGCGATCCGGAACCGCCCTCCCCCGAATACGCGGCCTCCTCCGGCGGGCTCTACATCGATATGATGATCCACGATTTCGACATGGCCATGTTCCTGGCAGGGAGCGACGTGACCGAGGTTTACGCCATGGGCACCAGCCTTGTGGACAAGCGCATCGGCGAAGCCGGCGACGTGGACACCGCCATCGTCACCCTGACCTTCGTCAGCGGCGCCCTGGGCGTCATCGACAACAGCCGCCGCGCCGCCTACGGCTATGACCAGCGGGTGGAGGTGTTCGGGAGCCTAGGCATGGCCGCCGACGAGAACGACGGGGATTCCACCGTGCGCGTTTCCACTGCCGCCGGCGTCACCGGGGACAAACCGAAGTTCTTCTTCCTTGAAAGGTACATGCAGTCCTTCACCGAGGAACTGCGCCAGTTCATCCGGGCGATCCGGGAGGACGGCGAGGTCCTGGTGGGCATCCATGCCGGACTCATGAGCGTGGTGCTGGCCAAGGCGGCCAAACGGTCCCTGGACGAGCACCGGCCCGTGAAGGTCAGCGAGATCTGCGGGGTATAAAGTCATGAATGAAAACATTGTCAAAGCCCGGGGAGCGCATCCCTTCGGCCTGAAATGGCTGGCCCGCATGGACGGCCCCCATGCCGACATGCTGATGGATTTCGGCGTGTACCGCATGAAAAAAGGCGACGTATGGGAAGAAAACGCGCCTCTTGAAAAAGCCGCGCTGCTGGTGTACGGCGAAGTGCGGTTCGAATGGGACGCACGGGAGCACACGGAAAACCGGAAAAACTGCTTCGACTCTCCTCCCACCGCCCTCCACGCGGACAGGTCCCATCCCGTCCGGGTCACCTGCCTGTCAGCGGAGACGGAGATCAATATCCTGCGCACGGACAACCCGAAGGATTTCGGCGCGAAGCTTTACCTGCCGAAGGACACCCCGGACGAATACCGCGGCGCGGGCCTCATGCGCGAGACCTCCACCCGCATCGTTCGCACCATCTTCGATCACACCAACGCCCCCGACGCCAACCTGGTCCTTGGCGAGGTGATCGGCTTTCCCGGCAAGTGGAGCAGCTACCCTCCCCACCACCATCCCCAGCCCGAGATCTATTACTACAAGACCAACCCGGAAAACGGTTTTGGCTACGGCGAACTGGGCGACGATGTGGTGAAGGTGCAGAACAACGACACCGTGTTTATTTCTCCCGGCCTCACCCATCCCCACTGCACCGCTCCCGGCTACGCCCTGTGGTACCTGTGGGCCATCCGGCACCTGGAGGGACAGCCCTATAAGCAGCCGGAATGCCCCGTTTTCCTCAAGGAACACCTGTGGGTGATGGAAAAAGACAGCGTATACTTCGGTGATCAGAAATGATTCTGGACTGATCGACTGCGATTGGAGGGAAAGCCCATGGATACCGTTCGCCTGACCATGGCGCAGGCGCTGGTCCGTTTCCTGGACCGGCAGTATGTGGAGATCGACGGCAGGGAAAACAAGTTTGTCAACAGCGTCTTCGGGGTCTTCGGCCACGGATGCGTGGTGGGCGTCGGCCAGGCCCTGGAGCAGGGCGGACACGGCATCCGCTTCCTGCAGGGCAAGAACGAGCAGAACATGGCCCTGGCCGCCACGGCCTTCGCCAAGCAGAAGAACCGCCTGGAGATCATTCCCTGCGTGTCCTCTATCGGGCCGGGAGCCATGAACATGGTCACCGCCGCCGGCTGCGCCACAGCCAACCGCATTCCCCTGCTGCTCCTGCCCGGGGATACCTTTGCCTGCCGCCAGCCGGACCCGGTGCTGCAGCAGGCCGAATTCTTCCAGTCCTATTCCCAAACCGTCACCGACGCCTTCCGGGGCGTATGCCATTACTTTGACCGCATCGAACGGCCCGAGCAATTGATGACCGCTGCCATACACGCCATGCGTGTCCTGACCGACCCGGCGGATACCGGCGCGGTGTGCCTGGCCATGCCCCAGGACGTGGAGGGCGAGGCCTATGATTATCCCGAGTCCTTCCTGCGCCGCCGGGTATGGCACCTGGACCGGCGGACGCCCACCGCGGCGCAGACAGCGCGCGCCGCGGACATCATCCGGAAGGCGAAAAGGCCCCTTCTTATCTGCGGCGGGGGCGTGCGATATTCCATGGCCGGGGACGAATTGGAATGTTTCCTCACTCAGACCGGCATCCCCATGGCCGAGACCCAGGCCGGCAAGGGCACCGTGCCGTATTCCCATCCCCTGAACCTGGGGGGCATCGGGGTCACCGGCGGGCAGGCCGCCAACGTCATCGCCCGGGACGCCGATGCGATCATTGCCGTGGGAACGCGGCTGTCGGATTTCACCACCGCCTCCAAATGGCTCTTCCCGGAGGACGCGAAGGTGGTGTCCGTCAACATCTGCTCCTTCGACGCGGTCAAGATGGATGCCGAACCCATCATATGCGACGCCCGGGAAGGACTGAAGGACCTCCGGGAAGCCCTGAAGGGATACCGGTATCCCGACCATGGACGCGTCCGGGAAGAAAAGGCCAAATGGGACGAGATCGTCCGAAAATGGTACGCCGCGGAGGATCCCCGCGGGCTCACCCAGACAAAGGCCCTGGGCATCATCAACCGCTTTATGAAGGATACCGACATCGCCGTGGGCAGCGCCGGAAGCCTCCCCGGGGACATGCAGCGGCTCTTCATCCCCGGCGTCCGGGACACCTACCACATGGAATACGGTTTTTCCAACATGGGCTACGAAACCAACGGCGCCCTGGGCGTCAAACTGGCCACACCGGACCGGGAAGTCTACACCTTCTTCGGGGACGGGACCTATCTGATGGCCCACAGCGAAATGGTCACCTGCCTTCAGGAGGGCCTCAGGGTGCATTTCTGCCTGTTTGACAATTCCGGCTGGGGCTGTATCGAAAACCTGCAGAACAACCAGGGCGGCGACACCTTCGGCACCGTTTTCCGCTTTCGCGATCCAAAGACCGGGCAGCTGGACGGGGACATCATCCCCATCGACTATGCCATGAGCGCCGCGGGCTACGGGCTGAAGACCTATTCCATCCGCACCGCCGAGCAGCTGGCCGCCGCCCTCGAGGACTCCCTCACCCAGGACCGGCCCGTCCTTTACGACATCAAGGTGGTCCCCGGCTCCATGACCCCCGGCTACGAAAGCTGGTGGCGCGTGGGCGTCGCCGAAGTCGCCTCCGAGCCGCGCATCCGCAAAGCCCACGCCGACATGCTGGATCACCTCAAATCCGTCCGTCTCTTCTGATCTTTTTTGCACCGTTTTTTTGCGCCGTTTCTTTTTGCGCCGCTGTGACAGTTTTTTCCCCGGCCTGTTCCCCGCGACCGTTTGTTTTTTGCGCCGCCGCGGCAGTTTTTTCCCCCGGCCTGTTCCCCGCGGCCAAACCAATCCAAAACTCCGCTCTTCACTCTCAACTCCATCTCAACTCTCAACTCTCAACTCTGCGCGCTTTGCGCGCGAACGGGAAAGGAAAACGATATGCTTGATCCCACCAAAGTCCGCCTGGCCATCGCGCCCATCGGCTGGACCAACGACGATCTTCCCGACCTGGGGAAGGAGAACACTTTTGAACAGTGCATCAGCGAAATGGCCCTGGCCGGGTTCAGGGGCAGCGAGATCGGCAATAAATACCCCATGGACACCCGGGTCCTGCGCCACAAGCTGGAGGTGCGGGGGCTGGAGATCTGCAACGCCTGGTTCTCCACCATGTTCACCTCACGGCCCTATGAGGAAACCAAACAGGCATTCATCGCCCACCGGGACCGCCTGTACGCCCTGGGCGCCCGGATGATCGGCGCCTCCGAGCAGGGGGATTCCATCCAGGGGAAAAACGTCAATATCTTCGGCCCCGACAAGCCGGTGTACACCGAAGAAGAATGGAAAAAGGTGACGGAGGGCTTCAACCGCCTGGGCAGGCTTGCCGCCGAAAAAGGCATGAAGCTCACCTGCCACCACCACATGGGCACCGGCGTCCAGACAGCGGAGGAGATCGACCGCTTCCTTGCCGAAACGGATCCGGAATACGTGGGACTGCTCTTTGATTCCGGCCACCTGACCTTTGCCGGCATCGATCCCGTCGCCGTACTCAAAAAGCACATCCGCCGTGTGGGCCACGTGCACCTGAAGGATGTCCGCCTGAAGGTCCGGGACCGGGCCATGGCCGAGGGCTGGAGCTTCCTCGAAGCCGTCCGGATGGGCGTGTTCACCGTTCCCGGCGACGGCGATGTGGATTTCGGCCCCATCTTCGACATCCTGGACGAAAACGGCTATTCCGGCTGGGTCGTCGTCGAGGCCGAACAGGACCCGGCCAAAGCCAATCCCTTCGAATACGCCCTCAAGGCCCGGAAATACATTGCCGAAAAGACCGGACTGTGATCCCTATCCAAGGAAGGCTCCTTCCCGTCCCGGGAGGGAGCCTTCCGGACAGATCCCCCGCGGAGGACAGCATGCGTGACTTTGGAAGACAGTTCAGCCAGCGCGTAAAGGCCTATATGGACGCGCTGAAGGAGGATATCCTTTGGCCCGGGATGCCCGTCGCCTTCGAGGGCTTTGTATCCGATGATCCCATTCCGATGGACGAGGCGGAGAAGGGGCCGTTCCGCCCGATGCCTCCGGGCACGCTTTGGGGCGGGAAATGGCAGTACGGCTATTTCAGGGCGGAGATCGCGCCGCCGGACGAATGGGAAGGTCTCCCCCTGGCCCTCACGGGCGGCATGGGCGGGGAACAGCTTTATTATGTGGACGGCGCCGCCACGGGCACCGTCGATCGGGGGCATCCCTTCCTGTACCTCACCTTCAGCCACGTCCGGGGGCGGAGGTACCGCGTTCTTTGCGAAAGCTATGCCGGACACGGGCCGCGTCTGGAAAGCCTGGGGCCCTGCCCGCCTGAAAAGGCCGCCGTCCCGGAGCCGCCGCCCTTCCAGTGCGTCATGGAGGAAGGCAGCCTGCGCCGCGTATGCGAGGACGCTAGGCAATTGTACCTGGACATGTTCGTCCTTTCGGACCTTCTGCCGACCCTGAAGGATAATTCCCTGCGCGCCCTCAGGATCATGGCCGCCCTGGACGAGGTGACCCGCGTCGCCGACCCGGAGCTGCCCCGGGAAGAGCGTCCCAAAGCATACCGGGCAGGCCGGAAAGCCCTGAAAAGCTGCCTTGCCTGCCGCAACGGGTCCACCGCGCCGGAGATGTACCTTATCGGGCAGTCCCACATCGACCTGGCGTGGCTGTGGCCCGAAAAGGAAACACGCCGCAAGGCCGTCCGCACCTACGCCACCCAGGCGCAGCTTT
>JAFWWK010000029.1 GCA_017523615.1 Clostridia bacterium | reverse complement strand
GGGAAGGAGCTTTCCGGGATGGGGTCGGTGTCAAAGTTGCCGCCCGCGACTTTGTAGAGGGTCACTTCATGCCCATGGGAGTAGATGTACTCGCCGTCTTCCGATGTGTAGAAGGTAAGCGGCGAATCGGAGGTGAAGCAGGGGGTAGAATCCCCGAACAGAAGCGCTGTACCATAAAATTCCGTTCCTGTAGCATAAAACAGCGTGTATATTCCGATAGGCACCTTTATGCTTACCGTTTTCCCCGCTTTGACATAGAAAGCCAGGTCGCTTTCATATGGCGCCGTTGCGCTGACCTTCAGCTTTCGTTTGTCATAGGAGGACGACGGCGCGCCGATATATTTCAAATAAACATAATAGTCGCTTTCACTCCCCGCGTTGACCTTCAGCGTACAAACGCCTTCATAGTCTGACCTGATGAACATTTTTCCGTTGCTGACAGAGACCGTCGGCACAGGGGTAGCCGTCGCTTTTACGGGAATGAGAGTCTCGAACGCCACTTTCCTTTCGGTACCATCCGAGGAAGTCACGCCGTCGGAGACGGACATCGTGGTGCTGATGACATTTTCGATATAATCGAGGCCGCCGGTCTCCATGTAGGCGCCTTCGATGATATAGGTGAAATCCAGCAGAAAACCGCCGCCCAGGGTCACCGTGATGTCCTCGCTGCGGCCATGGAGGACCATTTTGATCTTCGGGCCTTTGGTCTCGTTCATCAGTTCGTCATAGGAGGCGAATTTTTCCCGGTAATTCTTCAGCGCGAACAGGAAATCGACGGCTTCCGTACCGAATTTGATCAGGGCTTCCTCGACGACGCCCTTTTCGTCTTTGGAGCGCCAGTCGGGATCGGAGATCCCGGAGAAGGTGTAATCCTTGCCGTTCAGGGTGAAGGTGACGGAATCGTAATAGATGTACTCATCCGCGCAGTAGGTGATCCAGAGCCTGGGAACGGGGTATGCGGATGATTTTTCATAATTGATCACCAGGACATCGAACATGGTGGAGCTGTAACGATGATCGCTTTCGTACCTGTGCACGAAGGACCGTTCCTTGGCGGACAAGGTGGATTCGACGAAAGCGACTTCCGAGTCCTCGTTCACGTCGATGGTGAACGCGTTGCTGTTTTCCCTGATGTAGGTCATGTCGTAGCCAGCTGCCAGGGTGGATGCGCAGGAGCAGAGCAGCGCCAAGGCGAGGATGAAGGAAAGGGTCTTTTTCATACGGGTCACTCCTTATTCTTTTTTCGGCTGCGCCGTCCGGGCGCCGGTTGAAGGGGAGTTCAGGAGGGATCGGAACGGAAAACAGCAGCTTGCCGCCGTGCGGCACGGTGGACTATTTCTGTATGCGGATGATACAAGCATAGTTTAACAAATCCATATAAGCGCGTCAAGGAAGGAATGAAAATAATCGAAGGCGAAGACGGAGAAACAGAAAATTTCAAAAAATTATAAAGGTACCTTGACAATTTGAACGCAACGGGGTATTATTATATCAAGGTACCTTGCAAATTAAAGAAAACACCGCAGGACCCTGAAAGGAACAGAATATGAAGGAACACGACGAAGACGAAAGAATGATCGAAACGGAACAGGGATCAAATGAAAACGGAATGGGCGAATGGCTGCCCGGGGACGAAGAAAATGACGCTCCGTCCGTATGGGAAGAACGCGCAGGCCATGGTCCCATGGACGGCCGCGGCACGCATCGCCCCGGCCCCGACGGCGAATACGGCATGCGCGGCCTCTGCGGGCGTCCCGGTCCGGGGGGCGAATACGGCATGCGCGGTCCCTGCGGGCGTCCCGGCCCCGGCGGCGGATACGGCATGCGCGGCCCGGGCGGATATCCCGGCCCCATGGACGGCAGGCATTGCCCGGGCAGGATGCCGGGAGATTTTCCCCCGCCCCGCTTCAACCGCAGGCCGGCCTTCAGCCCGGGATTTGAGCCGGAAGCGGAACGCAGGGAGCGCTACGCGGGCCTGGACACCCGGGGGAGGATCACCTTCCAGCTGAAGGCGCTGGGGCACATCCTGCGGATGCTTCCCGGTACGCGGGACGGACAAAACCGGGTGCTGTCGATCCTCCTGGAAAAGGGCACCCTGTCCCAGAGGGAGCTGATGGAGCTGGCGTCCATACGCTCCGCCTCCCTGAGCGAGCTTGTGGCCAAGCTGGAAATGAACGGCTATGTGCGCCGCTTTCCCAATCCCAGGGACCACCGGAGCGTGAGCGTCTGCCTCACCGAGGCCGGCACCCTGGCGGCCCGTGCCCTTTTGGAGGACCGGACCGACCTGTACGCGGGAATGACGGACGAGGAGCTTGAAAAGCTGCTTGGGATCCTGGAAAAGCTCGCTGAAAAATGGCAGGGCATGCTTCCCGGCGCGGCCGCCGGAAACGTGCCCCTGAACGGCCGGACCCTCAGCTGAAGAACACAGGGTCTTCCGTGTTCGGCGTCAGGCCGCGGGGTTTGGGACCTGCGTGGCCCCAAACCCCGCGGCAGAGACCCCGATCCGGCGAACGGACCGGCCCCTGACAACGGGCATTATCCGCCTGTCTGTACCGGGCCGTGGGGAACCGAAAACGGAAAAGTACCCTTAGAGCGGCGCAAAAAAACACAGAGATCAATGATCCCTGTGTTTTTTTGCGTTTGGCCGTGGATCATGGCTTCTGTTCTTCGGCCCAGTCAAAGCCGGTCCATACGGGCTGGCCTGAATAGTCGTGGATCCTTCTTTCGCCCCGCAGCGCCTCCAGGACGGCCAGGGCAAGGGTCTCCTGCTCCATTTCACCGGGATAAACGGTGATCGGGGCGATCCAGCCGCACATTTCCTTCAGTGATCCGATCACGTCGGGAAAGCGCATGTATCCGCCGGTCAGCAGGATACCGTCCGCCCGGCCGTGCAGGACCGCGGCCATTTCGCCGATCATTTTTCCGGTCTGGTAGATCATGCCCTGCCAGACGAGGCGCGCCGCCTCGTCCCCCGAAAGGGCCCGCCCGCGGACGGTGTCCCCGTTGGCGGTGCCGAACATGCTGACGAACCCGCCGGAGCGGGAGCACATCCGGCGCACCTCGTCGGTGGAATGGGCGTCCACGTAGTCCATCAGCGGCAGAACGGGGACCGAGCCGATACGCGTGGGGGTGTAGGGGCCGTCCCCGCCGGCGCCCACGTTGCCGTCGACCATGCGGCCCTTCAGGTGGGCGTTGACGGTGATCCCGCCGTCGATATGGGCCACGATAAAATTGCAGTCCTCGTATTTTTTGCCCAGGGAACGGGCGTGAGCGCGGGCCACGGCCTTTTGGTTGAGCACGTGGAACTGGGCGTTGCGGTACACTCCGCGGATGCCGGTGAGCCGGGCCAGATCGCACAGCTCGTCCACGTTGGGGGGATCCAGGGTGTAGGCGGGCCTGCCGCAGGCCTCCCCAAGCTCCCAGGCCAGCATGACTCCCAGCTTGGAGGGATGGTCGCTGCCGCCCACGGCGTCCACCGTGTCCCGGTACAGGCGCTCGCCGATGCGGGTGACGCCCTCCTCCTGGGTCTGGGCGCTGCCGCCCCGCCCGATAAAGACGTCGGCATCCTCGATCTTAAAACCGTGCCGTTCCATGGCGGAAAGGATCACGCCCTTCCGAAAAGGCATCTGGTCGTTGACGGTGGGGAAGCGCAGAAGCTCCGGGGCGTCGTGGAATATGTTTTCCTCAAACAGGGCCCGTTCGTCCTCGTACAGGCTGACTTTGGTGGAGGTGGAGCCGGGATTGATCACAAGCAGTTTCATGGAACGCGGCCTTTCGTATTTTTCTATTATTATATCAGTTTTATTCCGTTTCGTATATGGGCGGTTTTTTTGCGCCGTCCGCAGGGTGTTATTCCGTTTCCCGTTCCCCGCGTCCCGGCACGGAGGACCGCTGCGTTTTTGCCGCGGACCTGATTAACGGGAAAGGGGGATCTCGCAAGCCCGCCCCGTGTCCGGGCATCTGTACTGTTGCCCGGGACGCGGGGCGGCATATGGGAACAGGACAACATGGGCGGAGTTAAAAATGATCAGTCTTCCGTCCATCTTTCCAGGAAGCTGTGTTCCGTGTTCCCTTCCTTCCAGCCGGGGAAGGTGTCGATGCATACGGCATGGATGGCGTTGAACACGCTTTTTTCGATGTCGGGGTTGGTCTTTTTAAGCTTCGCAAGCAGGTCCTTGATCTCCTTGCGTTTGCTCGTGTTTTCTTCCGTGCCCTCCGCGGCGCTTTTTTCGGTGAAGCGGCAGGCGCACCTGATGAATTCCAGGCCGCCGTATCTCTGCCAGGAGATGATATCCTCTTCATGGATGCGGTACATCGGCCGGATGAGCTGCATGCCTTCAAAATTTTTGCTTCTGACTTTGGGCATCATGCCCTGGAGCATCGACGCGTAGAACATGGCCATGACGGTCGTTTCGATGACGTCGTTGAAGTGGTGTCCCAGGGCGATCTTGTTGCAGCCCAGCTCCCGGGCGAAGCGGTACAGGTATCCCCGGCGCATCCGGGCGCACAGGTAGCAGGGGTTTTTTTCGGTGTGGTTGGCCACGTCGAAGATATTGGTTTCAAAAAAGCGGACCGGGATGCGCAGGAGGGCCGCGTTTTCTTCGATCTTCCGGCGGTTTTCCGGGTTGTAGCCCGGGTCCATGACCATGTATTCGCATTCGAAGGGCACTTCGGTGACCCGGAGCAGCATCTGGAAGAGCTTTGCCATCAGCATGGAGTCTTTCCCGCCGGAAATGCAGACGCAGATCCGGTCATGGGGGGCGATCAGGCCGTACTTTTTGACGGCGGTCACAAAGGGAGCCCACAGCTCCTTCCGGTACTTTTTGACGATCGAGCGCTCGATCATTTCGCACCGGTCCAGTTCCCTCGGCATGTTCAGCCTCCGAATTCAGGTCCGCGGCATCCCGCGGTCAGGTCCAGGACCACGCGGGAAGCCAGGATATATCCCGCCGCGGGGGGCACAAAGGAAACGCTGGCGGGAACATGCTTTCCCTTTGGGGCGGCCTCCCCGTCTTCCAGGCAGGGGACGAGGGGAGGCTCGGCAGAATAGACCACCTTCAGGGCAGGGATGCCGTTTTTGCGGCACAGCGAGCGCATGACTCTGGCCAGGGGACAGATCGAGGTCTCGTAGATGTCGGCCACCCGGAGGGCTGTCGGGTCCAGTTTGTTGCCGGTGCCCATGCAGGAGATCACTCCCTTCCCCGCGGCAAGGGCCGCCCTGACGATGGCGATCTTGGCCGCGACGGTGTCGACGCAGTCCACGGCGTAATCCCAGGAGGCAAAATCGAAATCGCCGATGTTTTCCGGCAGGACGAAAGCTTTCACGGCGCGTATGTCGCATTCCGGCCGGATGGCGCGCAGCCGGAGGAGGGCCGCGTCGGTCTTGTCCATGCCCACGGTTTCCCGGGTCGCAAAGATCTGGCGGTTCAGGTTGCTCGGGCTGACGGTGTCGCCGTCTATCAGCGTCAGGTGCCCTATGCCGCAGCGCAGCAGCGCCTCGGCGCAGGTCCCGCCGACCCCGCCCAGACCGAAAACCGCCACGCGGCTGTTTTCAAGCCGTTCCATGGCGCGGTCTCCAAGCAATCGGCGGGTGCGGGAAAGCTGGAGAAAACCGGTGTCTGTCATACAGACCTCCTTATTACGGAACAAAAAGCATTGCTTCCGACAGGGATCCGGGTGTAATATCGTGTTCGGAACGCCTGGGACCGACACGCGGCCCAAAGCGAGGCGGCCGCCGCGAACAGGGAAAGCCACAAATAACGGAGGGATCGGCCATGTCGGTGGAAAAGGTCAGGGCATATTTGGAACAATTCGGGTGCGCGGACAGGATCAGGGTGCTTGACGAAAGCAGCGCCACGGTGCCCCTGGCGGCGCAGGCCCTGGGATGCGAGGAAAAGCGCATCGCCAAGACCATGGCCTTTGACGTATCGGGGGAAACGGTATTGGTGGTGGCCGCCGGGGATGTGAAGATCGATAACGCCAAATTCAAAGGCGCCTTTGCGGCCAAGGCGCGGATGCTCCGCCCGGACCAGCTGGAGGAGCGGGTCGGCTATCCCATGGGCGGCGTGTGCCCCTTTGGGGTCAACGAGGGCGTGAAGGTATACCTGGACGAAAGCCTGAAGCGCTTTGATACGGTGTATCCGGCCTGCGGGAGCGGAAACAGCGCCATCTGCCTGGACCTTAAGGAACTTGAGCGCCTGGGCCGGGCCCGGGGATGGGTGGACGTGTGCAGGGAGGCTTCCGCGGTTTAAATGCCGTCCGCGGCCCCCAATGGCGGGGGATCGGGGGCGCCTGCCGCCGGAGGGGTCAGGAAAGGATCCCTTCCGCGGGAAAAAGATCCAGGATCGTCCTTAGCGTGCGGTTTTCGGCGTCCTCAAAATGCCCGCCGGCATCCATGCGCAGGGAGCATGGAACGCCTCTTGCAAGGAGCAGGTCCCTGGTGCCCCGGACGCCTTCGCCCACAGCGGCGAGGACCGGGTTGCGGGTCTTTTCCTCCCGGTCCCCCAGGCTCAGGGCCACCCTGGGATGATCGGGCAAAAGAGGGCGCTCCCGCAGCCATTCCGTCCATCCTGGGAACCACAGGGAGGGGCTGGCGCAGGCGGCGCAGTCAAAGAGGGGCGTTTGGGTCAGCGTCCACAGGGCGAAAAGGCCGGCCAGGCTGTAGCCCGCCACGATCCGGTGCGCCGGGGGAGAAGCAAGGCTTTCCCCGGCTTTTTCCATTGCGCTGACGGCCGCCGGCAGGAAGGAAAGCGCTTTCCCGGCGAATGTCCCGCCCTTTTTGAAGGCGGGGGGAGCGGGCCAGGGGCTCAGGTCCCGGTCCCAGTCCCCGCAGGGAAGGGCGACGGCCAGGAATCGTCCCGGTGCGGCGGCGTCCAACTTTTCCCGATACGGCGAAATGTCGTTTTCGCCGACGATGACGACGATATCCATAAAAGCTCCCATCCAAATGAAAAAAGCGGGGGGAGAGCCCCCGCGTGATAAACTGTTTCAGCCGACCGAGGCGATCAGGGCCCGGGCTTCGGCGCCGATCTCGGCGGCGGTGCCGTCGGTAAAGGTCCCCTCCGCCAGGGCGTTCACGGCCCGGTCGATCAGGTGGGCCGCAGCGATGAACTGGGCTTTGCCGAACCCGCGGGTGGTCATGGCCGCGGTGCCGATGCGCACGCCGCTGGTCACCGAGGGGGAACGCTGTTCGTTGGGCACGCAGTTCTTGTTCAGGGTGATATTGCACCGGTCCAGGGCGTTCTGCAGGTCCAGCCCGGTAACGTTCTTTTTGGTCAGGTCCAGGAGCATCAGGTGGTTGTCGGTGCCGCCGGTGGCCAGGTCATAGCCCATTTTCAGGAACTCGTCCGCCATGGCGCGGCAGTTTTCCACGATGTTCTTGCCGTATTCGGCAAAGGAGGGCTCCAGCGCTTCGGCGGCGGCGACGCACTTGCCGGCGATAACGTGCTCCAGCGGACCGCCCTGGGTGCGGGGGAAGACGCAGCTGTCCACCTTTTTGGCCAGCTCGCTCTTGCAGAAGATCAGGCCGCCCCGGGGGCCCCGCAGGGTCTTGTGGGTGGTGGTGGTGATGATGTCCGCGCCGGCGGCGAAGGGGCTGGGATGGACGTGGGCGGCCACCAGGCCCGCGATATGGGCCATGTCCACCATGAAATAGGCGCCGACTTCGTCGGCGATGGCGCGGAAGGCGTCAAAATCGATGATCCGGGCGTAAGCGCTGGCGCCGGCGAGGATCACCTTCGGACGGCATTCCAGGGCCTTTTTGCGGACGTCGTCCATATCGATCCGGCCGGAGGGATCGGTGCCGTAAAAAACGATATTGTATAATTTGCCGCTCTGGTTCACGCTGGCGCCGTGGGTCAGGTGGCCGCCGTCGTTCAGGCTCATGGAGAGCAGGGTGTCCCCGGGCTGCATCACGGCCTGGTAGGCGGCCAGGTTGGCCTGGCTGCCGGAATGGGGCTGCACGTTTACATGGTAATCGGTCTCAAAGACCTTTTTCCAGGTCTCGCGACACAGGTCCTCCACCTTGTCCACCACTTCGCAGCCGCCGTAATAACGCTTGCCCGGCAGGCCTTCGGCGTATTTATTGGTCAGGCAGCTGCCCACCGCTTTTTTGACGTCCTCGGATACGAAGTTCTCGGAAGCGATCAGTTCAATGGTTTCGCCCTGGCGCTTTTCCTCCTGCGCGATCAGGTCGAACACCCGGGATGTGATGTCGTTCATGGGCCGCTCCTTTATCAAAGTGATTGTTTGGTCCGGGACGCGCCGCGCCCCGTAACTGCCATTGTAGCATATCCCGGCAGTCAGGTAAAGGGCGGACACAATGAAAAAACAGCCGGCGGGCATATATTGAGATAAAAAACGGGTTATGATAAGATATGGGAGAAAAAGGCCATATATGAACCGCCCATGGCGGCGGGAAAGGACGGGACGATATGGAGAACATCCGAAGGGCGCGGGGCGCGGCCGTCGGCAGGGACGACCTGATGAAGGAGGACCGGCTTTTTCCGGCGGCGGATTTCGGCGTGGCGCCGGGCGGGGACGCGGTGAAAAACACCTCCGCCGTCAACGCGGCCATCGAGGAGGCTTTCCGCCAGGGCGGCGGCACGGTCCTGCTGCCGGAGGGCGAATGCCATGTGTACACCCTGCGCCTGCGTTCCGGGGTGAACCTGCGCATCCCCCCCGCCGCGGTGCTCCGTGCCGCCCGGGATGACGAGGGCGGCGCGTTTGACGAGCCCGAAAGCAATCCCTGGGCGGGCCTGCAGGACCACGGGCACACCTATTTTGCCAATTCCATGCTGTATGCCGCCGATGAAAAGGACATCATGATCTACGGCGGCGGCCTGATCGACGGCGGGCAGTGGGGAGCGGACGGGAAGAGGATCAGCGTCCTGTCGGGGGACGATCCCGGAGAACCCGAAACGCGCTTCGGACGCGGCCACCGGGGCAAATGGTTTGCCAACAAGGCCGCCGCCGTCGTCAGGTGCCATCGCGTGGTATTCAGGGATATCCGCATCCTCCACGGAGGGCATTTTGCCGTGCTGCTGGCGGGCTGCGAAAACGTGCTCATGGAAAACTGCACGGTGGATACCAACCGGGACGCGCTGGATATCGACGCCTGTACCGCGGTGACTGTGCGGGGAGGGTGCTACAATTCCCTGACCGACGACGCGGTGGTGCTCAAATCCTCCTGCGGCAGCGGCGTCTTCAGGCCATGCAGCGACGTGGTGGTGGAGGACCTGGAGGTGTCGGGGTACGACGAGGGATCGGTCCTGGACGGCACCAGGACCTCAAAAAAGAAAGCGGCCACCGACATGTGCGGCCCCACCGGCCGGGTCAAACTGGGCACCGAGTCCACCTGGGGCTATCATACCGTTACGGTAAGGCGCGTGCGCTTTCGCCGCAGCCGGGGCTTCTGCCTGGAAACGGTGGACTGCGCCCCGATGCACGATATCCTGCTGGAGGACTGCGATATGGAGGACGTTTCCTCCGCGCCCGTCTTCATCGTCGCCGGCGACCGCCAGCGGACCCCGGTGACGGGCCGCCGGCGGGACGATACCCTCCGCGGCGGGGAAAAGGAGCGCCTGGACCATCCGGAATGGGTGGTCCCCCCGGAAGCGGGGCAGATGTTCCCGGCCGTAAGGTATACGCCCGAATACCGGCGGGAGGAAACGCCGCTTCCAAACGGCGGGACGGCGCCCATTGTGTGCCGGGAAGCGCCGCTTAAGGCCAACCCCGTGAACGCTCCCGACGAAAAAGGGGTCAGGGGCAACGCCGCGGGCGGAGCGGCCGCCGAGGCGTACGATATCGCCATATGCCGTTTAAAAGTAAGAGACTGCGATCCCCGGTATCCGGTGATGGTCCTGGGCACGGTGGACAAGCCGGTCAGGAATGTGCTGCTCCGTGACGTCGACATCACCTTCCGGGGCGGACTCAGCCTGAGGGACGCCGCCGAGCAGCGGCGTGCCGCGACAAAATGGGAATACACCGAGGGCGGGCACCGGAAGTCCCAGACCCTCCATTGGCTGGTGAACCCCTTCTTTGCGAAAAAGGAGACCCTGCTTCCCAGGTTCCGTTACGACGCGGAAGCGGGGAAATGGGTGCCGGACCCCTTCAACGTTCCGGAAGCGCCGGCGGATTACCCCGAAAGCAGCATGCTGGGCATCCTTCCCGCCTGGGGAATGTACCTGAGGCATGTGCGTGGGATCCGCCTTGAAAACATCGCCCTCCGCACGGAGATCCCGGACGGCCGGCCCTGCGCGGTGCTGGACGACGTGTGGAACGCCGCCGGGCGCGGCCTGGAGCTTCCCGGCCCGGTGGTCCTGGCGGAGCATCCCTACAGGCGCAGGACCGGGTTTGAATACGTTCCGGACGAGGCTTATATTGCCACATGCTGCCGGGACATTGCCCTGGAGGGCGTGAATGAGGAGATGATCCGGCGGGAGCGTCTTTCCTGCCCCGCGCCGGGGACGCCCCCGGACAGCCATTTCCCCGTCCTTCCCCTGCCCGCGGGGGAAAACGCCCCGGAGATCCCCGGCGGCGATCCGCCGGAAACGGTCTTTCTGCCCTCGGCGGATATCGGATCCGTCATGACCTTCATGCCGGGGGAGGAAGTCGTCTTCCGGGTGCCGGCGGCCTCGCCGTCGGGAAAGGAAGTCCGGATCCGGTGCGTCCTGAAGCCGGAAGGCGCGGCGTTTGACGAGGAGAAAGGGGTCTTCTCCTTTCCCGGGGCGAAGGCCGGGGAATACGAGGCGGCCTTCGAGGCCGTGCCCGCTCCCGTAAGAAGGGAAAAACGGGTGAGGATCGTGGTCCGCTGAAGCGCTGCGGCAAAACATTGATCCGCGGAGGAAGGTATGCTGAAGGTAATCTACGGGAAAGAAGAAGCGCTCAGGCTGGAACTGCTGCGTTTGGCCCGCCGGGCGTCAGCGGAAGGAAAGCGGCTGGAAGTGGTGGTGCCGGAAATGGCCACCCTCCACACCGAGGAAACGCTTTTAACGGGCCTCGGGGCTGTCGGTTCCTTCGACCTGGAGGTGCTTTCCCCCTCCCGCCTGTCCGAAAGGGTGTTCGAACGGGAGGGGCAGGGCGCCTCCGCGGGAAAGATCCGCATCGACGACCAGGGAAAGCGCATGGCCGTAGCCGGGGCGATGAAGCGGGTGGAAAAGGAACTGTGCTACTACCGTTCCTCCCTCTCCCGGCAGGGCTTTATCGCCGAGTGTGTTTCCCTGATCGCGGATCTCAAGCGCGCACAGCTGACGCCGGGTTCCCTGCGCGAGCATGTGGAAACCCTGCCCGAAGGCGCTTCCCGGGACAAAATGTCGGATATCCAAAGGATCTACGAGGCCTATGAGGGGGAGCTGGCGGGACGTTTCGTGGACGGCGAGGACGTCAGTGAGGAGATGCTCAGGGCCATCGCCGAGGGCAGCTGCTTCCGGGACACCATCGTCGCAGCCGCCGGCTTTGACGTGATCACCGGGACGTTTGCGCGCACCCTGATCGCGCTGCACCTCGCCGCGGGGGATACGGAGGTGCTGCTGCGTTCCTTCGACGGCGGGAAGACCTTCCCGCCCGTCGGGGACAGCGTAAAGCGCCTGCAGAAAAAATGCATCGCCCAGGGGATCCCCTTTTCCCAGGAGGTCCTTCCGGACCCGGAGGAAAAGCTGCCGCCGGACATCGCTTTCCTGAGGGACCGTTTCCCACAGGAGGAGGGGGGGACTTTTCCCGGGATCCCTTCCTCGGTGAGGATGGTCACCGGCGCCACCGCGTATTTTGAGGCGCGGTACGCGGCCCGGGAGATCCGCCGCCTGCACGACCGGGAGGGCGTGCCCTACGGCGAAATGGGCGTGATCCTGTGCGATTTTGATAACGACGCGGGCACCGTGGAAGCGGTGATGAAGGAATACGACATCCCCTGCTACGTGCCCCGGACCATGCCGGCGGCATCCCACGGCGCGGCGAGGTTCGTCCTGTCCTGCCTCAGGTGCGCCGCCGAAGGGTACCGCAGGGAGGACCTGGCTGCCCTGGTGCGCAGCGGCTGGGCCCCGCTGACGGACATGGAGGCCTGGCGGCTGGAAAACTATATCATGGATTACGACATCAAAGGCAGCCTGTTCCTCAAGCCCTTCGAACGGGGCGGGGACGACGAGGAAAAGGCGTGGCTGGAGGGACCCAGGCAGCGGCTGAGCGCACTGCTGGAGCAGCTGAGGAAGGGCATCAGGGAAAGCCGGAACAACCGGGAGGCCATGACGGCGCTGTACCGCTGTGTCGAGGAGGCCGGGATCTATGACCGGCTGATGGCCCACGAGGAGATGCTCATGGAGCGCGGCCTTGCCGCCGAGGCCGGCCAGGGACGCCAGATGTGGCGGGAGCTGATGCACCTGATGGACGAAACGGTGGAGATCTATGGGGACGCTCCCACCGATGCCCGGACCCTGGCAAGGCAGATGGAGGCGGGCCTGACCGCCTGCGAACTGCGTTCCCTGCCCCCGGACGGGGATTCGGTGATGTGCTTCGCCGTGGGGGGCCTGGCCGGACGGGGCCTGAAGGCGGCCTTCATCCTGGGGCTGAACGACGGGACGCTCCAGGGCGGGGACCCGGGCATATTTACCGATGAGGAGATCAAACTTCTCCAGGCGGAACGGAAGGTGCATATCGCCCTGAACGCCGACGGACGGGACGACATGAAGCGTCTGGACCTGTACAACGCCCTGTGCGCCACCGACGAAAGACTGGTGATCACCAAGGCCGCGGCTACCCAGGCGGGGGACGCCAAACGGCCCCACCTGTACTGGAACCGCATCCGGCGCCTGATGCCGCTTTTGACCGACATGGGGTCCACCGTCGCGTCGGAGCTTCCCAGGGACGCCCTGGGGCCCCTCAGCCCCGCCTCCGCCGCCGCGGAGCTGGCCGTGCGCTTCGGACGTGGCGAAGAGCCGGACGAAAACTGGCGTGACGCCTGGCGTTACCTGTGCCGGGAGGATGCGGACACGGCGCGGGAGATCATCGAAGCCTTCCGGCGCCGGGAGGATATCCCGGACCTGAACCGGGATGTGACCGGCAGGCTGTTCCTGGAGAACATCATCAGCGTCAGCCGCCTGGAGAGCTTTGCCGTGTGTCCTTACAGGCATTTTGTGGAATACGGGCTTAAGCCCCGGCGCGCTGGGGAATGGGACGCCACAAAAATGGAGGCGGGCAGTTTCTACCACAGCGCCATCGAGGGGATCACCCGCACCCTTTCCGCCGTCCCGGGCTGGCCGGATATATCCAGGAAACAGGCGGACGAGGTGGTGACGCGGGAGGCGGAGCGCTGTTTCGGGGAGATCTTCGGATCCCGCGGGGAGGAAAACCAGAAGATCCGCGCCGCGGGGCAGAAATATCTGCGGGTATTGAAAAACACCGCCTGGGCCTTTACCCGGGGGGCGCAGGTATCCTCCTTTTCGCCGGTGGGGGGCGAGATCCGCTTCGGCTATGACAGCGGGGACAGCCTTCCCGCGGTGGAGCTGCGCCTGGAGGACGGAAGGCGGGTGCTTTTGCACGGCATAATCGACCGCATAGACCGCTACGAGGGGGACGAGGGGATCTATTTCCGCGTGATCGACTACAAGAGCGGGTCAAAGGAGATGAAAGCCGAGGAGATCTTTTACGGTATGCAGCTGCAATTGCTTTTGTACCTGAACGCCGCGGCGGGCAGCGAAAAAGACGCCAAGGCTGCGGGGGCCTACTATATGGTGCTGAAGGATCCGATCCTGAAGGACGTGGATCCGGACGACCAGGCCATGGTGGAAGCCGCCCTGGCCAAAAAGCTGCGCCTGAGCGGCATCAGCCTGCGGGACGTAAAGATCCTGGAAAAGATGGACAGCGCCGATCCCCCGGTGACCATGGACAGCCTGGTGAAAAAAAACGGGGATTTCGCGGAAAACAAGCCGCTTGCATCCCTGGAGGAAATGCGCCTGCTGATCGGGCACGCGATGGAAAAAGCCAGGCAGCTTTGCGTCAAAATTCAGAGCGGGCACATCGGCGCCGAGCCGATGACCATCGAAAAAGAACAGCGTACCCCCTGCGACAGCTGCGATTTTACGGACATCTGCCGCCGGGAAAACCGCCGGCCCAGGATCGGGAAAAAAATGAAGTTCACTGAGCTGTACGACATATTGCGGGAGGAGGAAGAAAAAAAGGACCCGGTCCGGAGATAAAACAGGCGTCCGCGTTCCGGCGGGGACCGTGACATAAGCGCCGATGGACGGCGGCGCAAAAAAACGCGGGGGATCCCTGGCGCGGGCGTCAACAAACGGCGGCGCAAAAAAACGCGGGGGATCCCTGGCGCGGGCGTCAACAAACGGCGGCGCAAAAAAACGCGGGGGATCCCTGGCGCGGGCGTCAACAAACGGCGGCGCAAAAAAAACGCGGGGGACCCCCGACACCGGCGTCAACAAACGGCGGCGCAAAAAAAACGCGGGGGACCCCCGACACCGGCGTCAACAGACGGCGGCGCAAAAAAAACGCGGGGGACCACCGACACCGGCGTCAACAGACGGCGGCGTAAAAAAACGAACGTTAAATAAAAAAAGTGTTTGAATATTCGTACTTTTGTGGTATACTGGGCGGGATTCAGGCCAGACAATACGGCCTCCGGCGGCATTTTGCCCCGGGACCGTTTTTTTCGGTGTCAAAGAGAGGAACGTATGGAAAAGATCAAGCGAAACGAACGCATGGCCGCCATGATGCAGATCCTGACCAGCAGCCCCAACAGGATATTCACCCTTTCCCATTTCTGCGAAATGTTCGATACCGCCAAGTCCACGGTGTCGGAGGACGTGGCGCTGCTGGAAAAAACGGTTTCCCGCTTTTCCCTCGGCCGCCTGGAGACGGTCACCGGCGCGTCGGGAGGCGTGCGTTACCGTCCGGCGGGGACGGAGGGGCAAAGGGCGTTCATCAACGGCATCTGTTCCAAACTGTCGCATCCGGACCGTGTGCTGCCGGGCGGCTTCCTTTATTATTCGGATATCCTGTCCGACCCGGAGCTGACGGCGGGCATGGGCAGCCTGATCGCCGGGGCCAGCTATTCATTGCTGCCGGATTTTGTCCTGACCATGGAGACCAAGGGGATCCCGGTGGCCATGATGACGGCCCGCGCGTTGGGGAAGCCGCTGGTCATCGCGCGCCATTCCATCAAGGTTTACGAGGGCAGCGCGGTCAACATCCCTTATGTATCCGCTTCCGGCGGCATCGAGACCATGAGCCTCAGCCGCCGCGCGGTGGAAACGGGGACCAAGGCGCTGATCGTGGACGATTTTATGCGGGGCGGCGGCACCGTCAACGGCATGAAGGCCCTGATGCGTGAATTCGACGTGGACATCGTCGGCGTGTGCGTGGTGCTGGCGGTGGAGGAAGTGGACCGCCGCCTGGTGGACAACGTGCGCCCGCTGATGCTCCTCGGGCCCATCCGCGACGGGGAAGCGCCCCTGGTGCGCCCGGCGGACTGGATTAAGTGAGAGAGTTGAGAGTTGAGATGGAGATGGTCTGAGCGGGCGCGGGGCGGACAAAAGCGCCGGTAAACCGGTCATCCGACGAAAAAAAACGGGCGGCAGCGCGCGCTGCCGCCCGGGGATTTTTTGGGGTGAGCTGATAAAGCGGGTTTTGAGAGGCTATTTTTCGGGCATAAAGGCCCTGACGGCCTCCCGCGCCCGGTCCACGTTTTCGGCGACGGAGCCCCCGGCGTAAAACAAACTGGCGCTGCCGCCGACGAACATATTGGCGCCGGCGCGGATCAGGGAAGCCACGTTGTCGAAGGAAACGTTGCCGTCCACCTCCAGGTCCGCGTTTTCAAGCCCCATACGGTCCATCGTGGCGCGGATCAGGGAGATGTGCCTTTCGGTCCCGGGCAGGATCTTCTGCCCGGCGAAGCCGGGGTTGACCGACATGCACAAAACGCCGTCCAGGTAGGGACCCAGGGGAGAGAGCGCTTCGGCGGGGGTGCCGGGGCAAAGGGCGGCGAAGGCGCGGGCCCCCCGGTCCCGGATCTGCTGCAGGGAGCGCACGATGTGCGGCGTGCTTTCGACATGGACCGAAACGATGTCGCCGGGGCGGATGTCGAAGCGGTCCAGGTTCATATCCGGCCGTTCGATCATCAGGTGGATGTCCAGGGGAAGGGAGCACATGTCCCTTAGGTCCCGGATAAAACCGGTGCCCAGGGCGTAGTTGGGGACAAAATGCCCGTCCATCACGTCCACGTGCAGGTAATCGACGCCCTTTTCCTCAAACGTCTTCAGCGCCTCGGGCAGCAGGGCGAGACGGCCGCTCAAAAGCGTGGGGGACCAGAGGATCTTTCTCATAACGGATGCACCTCCCGGTTGGGGCGGCATGTCAGCCGCGCAGCGGAAACACCTGCTTAAAGGATATACTCAAACAGCCGCCCCGTCAAGGCGAAAGCGGCTGTTTTCAGGCGCGGTCCGGCCGTGCCGTATCCGTTGGCCGGAAAGCGTTTCTTTTTTTGTTCTTTTTGCGGCTGTTTTGCTTTTTTGCGGTGCTTTGCATTGATGCCGTCCCTGTGATGTGTTAAAATGAGGCGCGAACGAACCGGATCCCGGGTCCGCCGGATACGAAAATCAAAATATGAAAGGGGACGGTGCCATGCCTCCGCGCGGCGGCGGTCAGCAGAGATTCCTGACGGACGAAGAAAAAAAGAATGCCCCCAAGGTAACAGGCGCCCTGCTCAAACGGGTGTTCAGTTACCTTCTGCCCTACAAGGTGCGGCTGCTCCTGGTCTTTGTGTGCATCGCCCTGAGCGCGGTCTGCAGCCTGTATCCCTCCATCCTGACCGGGCGCATCATCGACGAGGGCCTGATCGGGCGGAACATCCCGGCGCTGATCCGGCTGATCCTTCTGTCCCTGGGACTGACGCTTTTGTCCAACCTGATCGGGGTGGGGCAGACCTACCTGAACAACTGGATCGCCCAGCACATCGCCGGCGACATGCGGTGCCAGATGTTCGGCCACCTGCAGAAGATGAGCCAGCGCTTTTTCACCACCGTCAGCCAGGGCGACATCATCACCCGGATGACGTCGGACATTTCCGGCGTGGAAGGCGTGGTCTCGGGCACTTTCGCCAGCATCCTGTCCAACCTGATCACCCTGGTGCTGGCGGTCATAGCCATGTTCCGCAAAAACTGGATCCTGGCCCTGGTGGGGCTGGTGGTGGTGCCGCTGTTTACCCTGCCCACCCGCCTGGCGGGCCATACCCGGTGGAAGCTGGCCCGGGAAGCCCAGGAATGCAATGACGAGATCAACGGCATCCTTAACGAGACCCTGAGCGTATCGGGACAGCTGCTTGTGAAGCTTTTCGGGCGCGAAAAGGACGAATACGCACGCTATGAAAAGGCCAACGGCAATATGATGCGCCTGAACGTCCGTGAGAAGATGGCCGGCCGATGGTTTTTTGTGGTCCTGTCCACCTTTTCCTCGGTTGGCCCGATGCTTTTGTACCTGGTGGGCGGCATCCTGATGATCCGCCACGGCTATCCCCTGACGGTGGGCGACATCTCGGTTCTGGTGGCCCTCCTGGGGCGCATGTACGGGCCGGTCAACAGCCTTTTGAACATCCAGGTGGAATGGATCCGCTCCATGGCGATGTTCACCCGCATCTTCGAATATTTCGACATGCCTGTGGAGATCGAGAACGCTCCCGACGCCATCGTCCCCGGGAAGGCCTCGGGCGAGGTGGTCTTCGACGGCGTGTGCTTTGCCTATGAAAATGACCGTCCCATCCTGAGGGACATTTCCTTTACGCTGAAAAGCGGCAGCAGCGTCGCCATCGTGGGCCCCTCCGGCTCTGGCAAGAGCACCATCGTCAACCTGATCCCCCGGCTGTGGGACGTACAGGGCGGCGCGGTGTATTTTGACGGGACCGACGTGAGGAAGCTGGACCTGAACTGGCTCAGGAAAAGCGTCGGCGTCGTGACCCAGGAGACCTACCTTTTCAGCGGCACCATCCGGGAAAACCTGGATTACGCCAAGCCCGGCGCCTCCGAGGAGGAGATGATCGCCGCCCTGAAGAAGGCCAACATCTATGACCTGATCCTAAAACAGCCCCTGGGGCTGGATACCCCGGTGGGGAACCGCGGGCTGAAGCTTTCGGGGGGCGAAAAACAGCGCATTTCCATCGCCCGGGTGCTTTTGAAGGATCCCGCGCTGCTGATCTTTGACGAGGCCACCTCGGCGCTGGATTCCATTTCCGAGGCGGCCATCCAGGAGGCCATCGATCCGCTGATCCGGGAGCGCACGTCCATCCTGATCGCCCACCGGCTTTCCACGATCCTCGCGGCCGACGAGATTCTGGTCGTGCGGGACGGGCGCATCGTGGAGCGCGGACAGCACCGGGACCTGGTCCATGCCGGAGGCACCTACCAGGAACTGTACGAGACCCAGTTCTCCAAGGCCCTGGAGAACGCGTAGAAGGAAAACGGATCCGCAATCTTCCCGTTTCATTTTTTCCTTGCCTGCCGGGTTGCGAGGTTGTATAATGGAACCCAGGAGGGAGGGGTTTGAGATGAACGAACGGCAAAGGACCTTGGATACCATGAAGATGCGTCCCCTTCCGGAAGGACGGGATACCGCACCGGAGATTCTGGCACATGTGTACAGCGCGCTGCTTCTGAAGGGGTACGATCCCATCACCCAGCTGGTCGGATACGTCCTGACCGGCGATCCTACCTACATTACCAGCTTCAATAACGCCCGCAGCCTGATCTGCCGGCTGGAAAGGGACGAGATCCTGGACGAGCTGGTACGCTATTATGTGACCAACAAGCTGGAGGTCCGCGCGGGCGAATGAGCAGGCTGATCTGTCTGGACGTGGGCGACCGGCGCATCGGCGTCGCCGTCAGCGATCCCCTTGGGATGTTCGCCTCCCCTCACAGCGTCGTGGAACGCGTGGGCTGGGGCCCGGACGTCAGGAGCATCCGCAAAATCTTTGACGAAACCGGGGCGGAGCGGGTGATTTGCGGGCTGCCGAAAAATATGGACGGCAGCGAGGGCTTCCAGGCCGAAAAGGTCCGGCAGTTCGCCCTGCAGATCGAAAAAGCCGGCATGCCGGTGGAATTTACCGACGAACGGCTTTCCACCGTGGAGGCGGAGCACGCCCTCCTGGAGGGCGGCGTGCACCGCGGGGAGCGCAAAACAAAGGTCGACAAGGTGGCCGCCG
>JAFWWK010000265.1 GCA_017523615.1 Clostridia bacterium | reverse complement strand
TGAACCTGAGCCCCCCTGGTGATGGTGACCAGTGACCCAAGTTCAACGCCGTTCTCGATTTCCTCTTCCTGTGGATCAAGATAAACGCCAGGGCTGAGGTTGAAATCGTTTTTCTCGATCTCCATATAATCCACAAAGCGGCTGATACTGCTTTCGTGCTCACATGCTTCGAGAATGTGGGAAATATACTCATCAGTGATGACGTTCATCCTGCGCCCCTTTTCGCAGGCTTCGGTGGCGTTCACCATCATGGTTCTGGTATTTCCATGACTGAAAACGATCATGCTGGTGGCTACCCCCATGCCGTCATAAATACGAGAAGGAAGGGCAATCACCATTTCCGCCAGTCCGTCTTCAAGGAATGAACGGCGCACACGCTTATCGATCGTATTCCATGTGCTGCCATTGGCCATGATACAGATTACGCGGCCTGGTCCACCTACACAGTCGTAGGCTTTGCGGTTGAACACCCAGTCCATGGAGCTGAGCTTGGCATATTCAGGCTTTCGATCAACAAGACGGCGGACGTATTCTTCACCGATGCTCCCTGTGTTGCGCGCCTTCAGACCAAGCGGATAGTTGGCAAATACAGCGTCATATCTATCATTGGTAGAGATATCATCGAAGATATTGCCCTGCCGGATGTGAATATCACCACCCAGGATTTCAGCACGAATGCCAGCAATGACGGCTGCTTCTGTGTTAATCTCTAAACCGGTGTAAGAGGCTTCCGGTTCCTCTGCAAAGCACTCCCGGATAAAGCTGGCGGTGCCGGTTCCCAGGTCGAGAATCTTCATTCCAGGCTTGGCACCAATGAGCCGTGCAGCAAGTTTGGCTACGCCGTTCGGCGTGGGCGAGTCCCATCCTCGCGTGCCATTGCCGTTATAGAATAAAAGCACAGCTTTGAATTCGTCAGTGCTGAACTTGTATTTCAGCTCCCGAATATTATCCCAGCACCCTTCTAAAGCTTGCCGCAAGTACATCTCTCTTGCAGAAGGCTCTTGAGCCGACTGGAAATAAAGATCCATTGTGTCAATGCTGATCTTGTAATCTTCAAGCGAACGCATGAGCACATAGGCAGCAGCCCAGATGGATCTGTCGTCATAGCCGCTCATCCTACAAGCAGATGCGATCGAAAAAACTGTTTTGTCGATATCATATCCACGCAGTTTTTCAATTTCAGAGTGGTTTAGCAATCTGATCTCCTCCTTAATTGGTTATCAATAACCTTGATGCAGTTGCATTGTACCAAAGTTCAATATACTTGTCAATAGGTTTCGCTAAAAATATTTTGGTTATATAAAACCAAATGAAGAGCAGGGTAACACATGTAAAGAACATTAAAGTATTAGTACCATGCCTTAACAACTGTCCAGTCTTCAAAACCGACCTCAAAATGATACCAAAACTGTCATCAGAACCAGTCCGGTTTTCAGAACAGTTACGAAAACAACACCTGTTTTGCAGCCAAATCAGGCCAATTATACGATGTAGTCCTGGCTTCGTTCGTGGCTCCGTTTGTGGCTCCACCATGATGAAGGCATATTTTACCTGTTTTATTCCGGCGGGTTCTATGGCGACAGTTCCTATTCCCTGGGTTACGCCACTTCCGCGTCCCCCCTGGGACCTTTTGAAAAGTATGAAGGCAATCCCATCCTTTTCTCCACCAACATGGTCAGCGGTCCCGGCAACAACAGCTTTTTTCTATACCGCGGACGGCAGGGAGCTGTTCAACGCCTACCATACCCATACCGTGGCGGTGATCGCGGGAGGCAACCGCAAGCTGGCTATCTACCGGCGCGGATGGAGGGACGACGGCACTGTTTATATGAACGGTCCCACCTATACCATGCAGCCCGCTCCTTCCGGTGAAAGTGCCATGCAAAAGGTGGAAGGCGATTTTAAAGTCACAGCTTCCGCTACGGCTTCAGGCGATCCGGTATACCTTCTGGACGGCGAGTTCTCCGGCACAAAAGCGGGGAGGACCAGGGAATGGAAAGCCCCGGCAGGGGAAAAAGCATCCGTTACGATCGTTCTGGATTCGCCGCGCCGTGTGGACTGCCTGTTCATTTACTGCTGTTTTGATGATTCTGCCGCCCCTTCCGCCCTGACGGTGCGCTTCTCAGACGGGTCGGTGATCACGGGCGTGGCACTGTCAGAGGACAGCGCTGAGGCGACGATCCTGTATTTTGATCCGAAGTTCGCAGAAAGCGTCACCATCGAAGCCGAGAAACTGGGCAGCGCCAGCTGCTTCGGGCTGGCTGAAGTGAGTATCTTTTCAATTGACGGACCTTGATTCGGATGCCGGAGCTTGCCGGCTTTCAGAATAAATCTAAAAGGAGGAATTCCCATGGAAAAGACTCTCGCTCTCGTTCTCTGCCTGGCGCTGCTGTCCGCGCTCACACTGAGCGCCGTCGCGGAAGATCCCAAACCTGTTGCATGCTTCGGTTTTGAAGAGGATGAAGGCTTTGTTATCACTGCCGGCAAGATCGTTGCCGACGAGGCCCGCGGCAAGGTGCTGAAACTGGAAGGCGGCGCCAAAGGCGCGAGCAGCGCCAAGCTGGCGACCGATCTGTTCAAAACCACCGACTGGGCGGAAGGAATTACCATCACTTTCTGGGTGAAGCCTGCGAACGCGGATCCGGGCATCGCCCCCCTTTATTCCTTTGACATTCAGGACAGCGGCAGTGAAGGCTACATCGCCACAATGGATTCCCTGGAGATCGCCATCAATACCGACGGCAATTCGGGCAAGGCCCCTTATCCCCGTGTCTGGGCGGACCCGATGGATGTCGGGCCTGAAGCGCAGCCCGAACTGAAGGCCGCAGAATGGCAGCATATTGCCGTTACCCAGGCAAAGAACGGCATGGCCATCTATGTGAACGGAGAACTGTATAGGACTGGCGACTTGTATCACATAACGGCAAAAATATGGACCCGGCATACCGGAACGGACCTGTAAAAGTGTCTGTACGGTATGCCGGGCCTTATAGTATGGCGGCCGCAATACTGTGCAAGGATATCATTTCATTAAAGAAAAGCGCGATACCGATCACATGCTGGTCTGGAACTTGCAGCCGACGTACTTGCCGCAGGGAGCTTTCTTGGAGGCGTACCCGAGACAGCCGGCATTGGCCCCGCATGCGTCCCCATAACAGGCGTTCCCGGAACACGCTCCGGTAGCCCCCGCGTTGGCCCCGCAGGCAGCGCCTCCGCAGGCATCCGCGCCGCAGGCGTTGCCGGCACAGGCATTGCCCCCGCAGGCATTGGCTCCACAGACATCCGCGCCGCAGGCCCCGACGGCCACGGCGGCAAGGCACACGCTGACGATCAGGAAGAAGGAAAGCCCGGCGTTGACCTGGTCCTGCTCATTTTCGGTCAGTTCCCTGAGCTCCACTTCCCCCTGGGGAAAGTCAGGCGCAACGAAAGCGACGGAGTAATTGCCATTATGCTCGATCAGCTTCAGGCTGAATTCGTCAGGCAGTTCCCGTCCTGCCACCTCTTCCATGGCGGCTTTGGAATTTTCTGAAAATTTCTTTCGGAATTCAGGGTCTGTGGAAGCGCGTTGGTTGAGTTTCCTGAAAAATTCATCCAGTTGCTTTTGGGTCCAGCTCATAAAACATCCTTCCTTTCAGTTTCTATAATTGATGCGGACATATCCGCGGGTAAACAGCTGGTCGAACGCGTCGTACAGGCGTTCGAGGGTCCTTTCGTCCGGGTGGAACCTGAGGGCACCGCCGTCAAAGGTACCGAGGTCCCGAATACTTTCCATCACGGAGGAGGTAAGGGGATTTTTGCCGATACGGTATCCACACCTGTCTCCCATAAAAAGCCAGGACGGATCTTCTTCTTTGATCCGGATCGAGGGGTTGAAGCGCAGACTCGTATCCCGGGGCAGCCTGTCGTGGACATAACTGCGAAGGAAATCGTCCAGGATAACGGCGAATTCCGTCCCGTTCCGGAAGGACCGTTCCGCAAGGACGCCGTAGCCCAGGGGATATTCGGCACCGGGCAGCTCCGGCTGGATAAAGGCGACGGTTTTTTCCGTCATGGAGACCTTCACTCCGCTTACGCAGCAAATGCTGTAATCCAAGGCACGGCGCCCTCCGGAATACGCGGCCGCCCGGCCGGAACGGGAAAGCGAATGGACAGATTCCGGATTGTTGGCCACCAGTTCAACGTCGGCGGTCTCCTCCGGGGAATACAAGGCGCTTATCTTTCGGAACTGGGCGCGGGTGCGGATGGAAATGCGCAGCGCGGCCGTTTCCCTGAGGGCTGTCAGCCCAAGGCGCGCTATCCAGGCATGGAGCCTTTCCGGATCCTTTTCCGCGACGGCGGTGGTGGTCTGCGGGAAGGTGCCGGTAATGGCGCGGACGTCCAGCATAAAACGCTCGTAATCCGGGTTGTCGAAGGGCTCGGTGGCAAAATAAAGGGGACAGGCGCCGGTGATCGGCCCGAATCTTTCGTATGCCGCCTGGATCACATCACGGAACAGGGCGGCGTTTTCGGGTGTATACCGGAAATCGCCGGTATGCTTCGGAGCTGAGAACCCGCAGAAAGGACATTGTACGCTGCAGCCGCCGGACAGTTCCACAGCCATGGGGAAAAAGATCACCTGGGTGTTCTCCCGCAACAGCCGGCACTCAGTACGGCAGCGGGAAAGGGTGAGCGCTTCATAGGAAAACAGCTTATCGGATGCATAGGAACGGGGCGACATCAGGCTTGAAAGGTGATCCATCTGCGTCTTCCTCCGTTCCGCGGCGGCACGAAGGTAATGCATCGCGGCGGAGGATGCGGTTTCCTCGCGGAAAAAGATCCCGCGAACCGCCTCCAGCGCGCCTTGAGGTTCGTCAAGCATAATGCCCGCGGCCGCTGCGGCGGCGGAGGGAGAAGAAGACGCGGCGGCGCGGAATTCGTCATCCGCGGCGAAACAATCCATAAAGCGTTTGAAGCCGGCCCATTTCCGGTCATCCATTGTTCAGGGTCTCCTTTGCTCGCGCCGCTTCAGCAAGCCGCTTTTCATACCAAAGTTCAAGGAGCTCTTCCATATTCTCCTTGAAATATGTGCAGGTGCTCTCCTGCCTGCCGTCGCGCAGGTTTTTCTGCCGCACCCTCGGGCATCCGCCGTCGCATACGGGGAAGTACAGGCAATCCCTGCATTCCGAGCTCTCCAGGTAGGAAGAAGTGACCATGCCGTCGGCGATCTGCGCCATGTCCCAGTCATTTTTGAGTTCAAGGGTACCCACGACCCGTTCGCTGATCCCAACGTCGTCCCAGCATTTGTACAGTTCGCCGTCCGGTCCCACCACAAATGAATTGCGGTGAGTCATGGTACAGCTTTGAGTGGCATGGGTCGGGAAAATGGACAGGGGGATGATGCCGTGCGTGCGGTACATACGCGCAAGGAACGCGCCGCGCTGTGCGGAATCGAAAAAACAGCCGCTTTCCGGTCCGTCGCCTTTGACAAAGCCGGGATACACCCTGATACGTCCGCCAAATTCAGCGGGATACCTTGATGAAAAGTAACGGTAAACATCGGCAAATTCATCGTCGTTCCGCCCGTCTACGTTCACGCGGATATGAAGAACGCCCTTGAAATCCGACGCCATCAAATTTTCAATGTTGCGCAGGATCACATCATAGGAACCGCCGCCGTTTTTAAGATACCGCCGGGAATCGTGCGTCTCCTTTCCGCCGTCCAGGGTGATCTGCAGGTAACCGATCCCAAGGCCGTTCAGTTTTTGGATCTTTTCTTCGGTCAGAAGGTAGCCGTTGGTGATCATGGAGGCAAATATGGGCTTTCCGGTCTCACGGATGCGTTTGTCGATGGACAGGATCCTGTCGAATGCCAGCAGCGGCTCGCCGCCGTACCAGGTGATATACAATTGCCGTGCCTTGTGGGCGGCGATAAAGCGGATCAGCCTGTCCTCAGCCTCCTGGCACATGGGACTGCCGGTGCGGTTGCCTTCGAAGCAGTAACTGCAGTCGAAATTGCATGCCCTGGTGACCGCGACGGTCAGGGACAATGTCCCGTCGCCGTACAACTGGGTCAGACTGCGCATTTTGGCGATTGCGTAGTATGATTCGTCTTTCTTTTGTTCCGTCAGTACACCCATGGAGCGAAGCTGGATATACAGGAGGGGACAGGATGAATAATCGAAGCCCTCCGGGTCCTTTCGGATGCCCTCAAGGAGGAGGACCTGGTCGTCCGGTACGGAGAGGAAAGCGCAGGAGACCGTGTTGAACAAAAGCCATCCATGGCTGCGGGATTGAAAAAGGATATTGTATCTGGACCAGACCACCCGGTCCCCGGTTTCGCCAAAAGGCGTCATTTTATTAGGTATCATTTCTTCCTCCGAACGAATACAGGTCTGTTGCAAAAAGAATTATAACAGATTGAGAAGCCGTAGTAAATCAAAAAAACTTGACGGCGTAACAGAAAATTGCGATAATAATGCAGAAGAAAGCTGTGCGCGGCCGGGAAACAGTCCCGGCATGGAGGCGGCTTAAAAAACATATGAACAGTGAGAATAACAAAAAAGAGAAAGGAGTATCATTATGCTTATCGTGACGACGGAGAATATTGCGGGCAAAGAAGTGGAGCCTCTGAGCATTGTCAAGGGCAGTACCATCCAGACGGTCAACGCCTTCAGGGACATCGGCGCCGGTTTTAAAACGCTGGTGGGCGGCGAACTGAAGAAGTACACCGAAATGATGGACAACGCGCGCCAGATCGCCACCGATCGGATGGTGGAGGAAGCAAAGCGCCTGGGGGCGGACGCCATTGTATGCGTGCGCTATACCACCTCGAGCATCATGCAGAGCGCATCGGAGGTCATGGCTTACGGAACGGCAGTCAAATTCAGGCAATAAGGACTCGTGAAGGGATCCGTCAATCAGGCTTATAAACGCGGACTGAACGGAGAAGGGCTGCCTATTTCATTTTTGCCGGTCCGGATCGATCCGTTTAGCGGGGTACAGCGTATCATCTCCCGCCAACGCCTGAAAGATGATCCTGTGCGTTTTCGCAGTGATTTCCGGATGCAAAGGGGAAAAATGCCATGAAAAAAAGACTGGCTGCCCTGATGATCCTGTTTCTTTTTCTCCTGTCAGGCACTTTGGAAACGGCGATCCCGGAAGCCGCGCCAGCCCCTGCGCAAGCGCATTCCCGGGCCAGGCTTGACATGGAAGCATACCTTGAGGCCGATCCGGAACTGATGGCCCTGGTGGAAAAGTCCATTGCACTGGCGCATCAGATCAATCCGGACCCGGCAACAAATCCCATCGCCAGCGTGGATGACCTGTACGATTATATCGACTGGCTCACGACCTGCATGCCCTGGAACGTGCTGACGGACGCGGAATATCCCACACTGTACGATACCATCGACCAGAGCGTCGATTATTTCTGGTTCCTGGTCGACCAGCCTTTGGAGGAACTGGAAGGAAAAGGGTATTATTATCCCACGCTTCAGTACCACGAGCCGATCTCGACCTGGCTCAGGGACTATTCCGATGAATGGGGCGCTTTCCTCTCCACCGAGGAAAGCTGGAACGATTTTTACTGGAATCGGATCAAATCCGATCCCACCATGAACATGCAGTACGGCTGGTATCCCGAGGAGAATGTATGGACCACATTTAACGGCTGGTTCTCCCGGCACCTGATCGATCCTTCTGTCCGTCCCATCGCGGCTAGCGAAGTGGTATCTCCGGCGGATTCCAAGCCGCAGGGCGTCTGGTCAATCGATGAAAACGGCGATCTTGTTCAGGCCGAAGGCGTGCAGATCAAGTCCGCTGATTTCAAGTCCATCGCTCAGCTGCTGGGGCCGGATTCCGCGTATGGGGACGCTTTCTGCGGCGGCACGCTGACACACACCTTCCTGGACGTGAACGATTACCACCGGTATCATTTCCCGGTGAGCGGGACCATCGTGGAGCTGAATAAGGTGCCTGGCACAAACGCCGCGGGCGGCATCACCGTATGGGACCCCGTGAACCGGCGTTACGTGCTGGAAGACACCATTCCGGGCTGGCAGATGATCGAAACGCGGGACTGTGTGGTCATCGATACTGATGATTACGGCCTGGTGGCGGTGCTGCCCATCGGCATGTCCCAGATCTGCTCCTGCAACTGGGAGGAAGGCCTCATGGTGGGCGACAGGGTGGAAAAGGGCGACCCCATGGGGTATTTCCTCTTTGGCGGCAGCGATATCGTGATGGTGTTCCAGGCGGGTGTCGGAGTGGAACTTGTCTGTCCGAAGGCCGGCTCCGGCGAAGGTTATGAACATATCCTGATGGGCGAGCCCTACGCCCGCCTGACGATCGCGCCCAAAGCCGAATAAATCGTCTCGCGGCCCGGTTTTCCGGACCGCGATAACGGAGAACTGGAGGGCATGAGACATGAAAAAACTGTTTTCTCTTTTTCTGGTAATCTCGCTTCTTCCGGCATTCGCTTTGGCGCTTCCGCCGGAAAAGCTCACCTGCGGCGATTTTGAATACATCCTTCTGGAGGATGGGACTGCGGAGATCACGGGTTACAAAGGTACAGGAGAAAACCTGACCATACCGGCCGAGGTGGACGGGTACAAAGTTACGCATATCGGCGATATGGCGTTCTATGATCGCGAGGACCTGTCGGGGAAGCTGACGATCCCCGAAGGTATCGTCCGGATCGGCGATTCCGCTTTCTTCAACTGCCAATTCTCCGGGGAATTGGTGCTCCCCGACTCGTTGGAGATCATTTCGGAAGGCGCGTTCAGCTGGTGCTGCTTTCTGTCAGGCACGCTCCGGCTGCCGGAAGCTCTCCGTGAGATCGGGGAGAACGCGTTCCGGATCTGTATCGGCCTGAAGGGGAAGGTCAATATCCCCGCCGGGGTCACATACATCGGGGAAGGGGCGTTCGGCAACTGCACAGGCCTGACCCTGTTTACCGTTTCCAAAGGGAATGAAAAATACAAAACGGTAAAAGGGATCCTGTTTACCGCAGACGGAACGCTGCTTTTGGCAGCCCCCGGGGGAAAAACGATGAACGATTACGTCATACCCGACGGCGTGACGAGGATCGCCAAATCGGCATTCGAAAACTGCGATGGGCTGAGGGGCAGCATCACCTTTCCTGACAGCGTGGCCGAGATCGGGGAGTATGCGTTTCTGACCTGCGTAAATCTGACCGGGGAGCTCCGCCTTCCTTCCGGCCTCAAAATAATCGAAGGCGACGCGTTCTATTTATGCCCTGGCTTCACCGGAAGGCTTCGGATCCCTTCCGGTGTGACAAAGATCGGCTGGGGAGCGTTCAGCATGTGCTCCGGATTCACCGGGAAGCTCGTCATTCCGGATACCGTCACATTCATCGACAGTTTCGCCTTTGACGGATGCTCAAGGATCACCTCCGCTTCCATTCCGGACAGCGTGAAAAAGATCGGCGAACGCGCTTTCGGTTATGATTATAAAGACGGTGAGTTCGTGCTGCTTCCCAGGTTTACCATCAGCTGCAGCGAGGGTTCCGCCGCCGCGGCGTACGCAGAGGAAAACGGGATCACGATCAAATGATCTGTCGGGTCACTTGTGTTTCCCTTTAAGAAAGATCATTTCATTGCCGCCGTCGGAAACGGGAAAAACAGGAACGGAAACTCAGCCCTGTTCCTGTCCGCGGATCTGCTCCGCGATACTGACGGAGCCGCGAATTGAGCTTTGACCGTCTCTGTTCGTATTCGCGGAAATAAGGGGCGGAAATACGGCGGGCGGTATAAAGAAAGGGTATTTGTTTTATGGCGATCAATTTCAGCGTAGGCGGAATCTACACCCTGAAACCTCTTGAAACGCAGGAGATCCGCAAGGAAGTATTCGCGCTGCTGGTGACGGGAGAGGAATGCGTCGCGGCGTTCCAGACCGTCCGGGACCAGGTGATATTCACCGACAAGCGGATCATCGCCGCCGAAGCACAGGGATTTCCGGGGAAAAGGATATCCTATGCCAGCTTGCCCTACGGCAAGGCACAGTTCTTTTCCGTACAGACCGCGGGTGCGATCGATGCGGCGCCTGATCCTGAATTGACGCTGTTCTTCGGCAGCGGGGCGGAAGTCACGTTTAAGTTCAGCGGAAATACGGATATCGGCGCCCTGTCCAGGATGATAGCGGGATTCATCCTTTAACGGTTAAAGGAAACGGCTTACGATCGGATAAAACGCCGCTGTCCGCCGCTTTTTGGTCCGTCGGGGTCTCTGCGCGTGTTTCCCGGGCATACTCCTTCAGGAAGGCAAGCATGAAGGCGTGCCGTTCTTCCGCCATGGCCTTTGCGGTTTCCGTGTTCATTTCATCCTTCAAAAGGAGCAGCTTTTCATGGAAATGGGCGATGGAGTCGTCCGGGCCGCGGCCGTGCTCCCCGCCGTAGGCGAAGGTGCGGGCGATGCCGATGGCGCCGATGGCGTCCAGGCGGTCCGCGTCCTGCACGATCTGTCCCTCAATGGTGTCGGGGCGTTTCCCGCGGTTCCGGCTGAAGGATACGGAGTTGACGGCCGCGACGATCCGCTCGGTTTTCTCGGAGTCCACGCCATGGGAAGCCAGGAAGGACCGGGCGTTTTGGTTGTTTTCCGTATGGAACAGCTTATGGTCGTCGGCGTCGTGGAGGAGGGCCGCGAGGGCGACGGTCTCCGGATCTCCGGATCTTTCCTTTTCCTCGATCATCAGGGCATTGCGGTAGACCCGCAGGGTATGGGCGGCGTCATGCCCTCCTGCATTTCCCAGGAACAAGTTGGCGACGTACTCTTTGGCGGCTTCAATGATATCCATAACGTGTTCTCCTATTGGGCGTATGTGCCCGGATCCCAGGCAGACCTTCAGGCAAGGGTCATTTGCCGTTCAGCGCCCGGTAATACGCGAATATATACTGCTGGTACACCCCGTTGTAAGGGGTGTATTTTTCAAGGGGCCAGCCCTCCGGGTATTTGTCTTTCAAGGCACGGTTGATCCACACGTCCCGTGGAAAGGCGTCAAGGCAGTGCAGGCCGAAGAGCGCGGCGCAGCAGGCCACCTTGTTCCCGACTCCGTAAATTTTTTCAAGCTCCTTTACGGCCTCGGCGCAGGGCGTCTCCTGCATTGCTTTTAGATCGAATAGGCCCGCTTCCGCGTCCTTCGCCGCCCGCAGAACATATTTGTCCCGGTAGCCGAGCCTGCAGGCGGCAAGATCCTCCGCCCTGAGGGCGGCGATAGAGGCAGGGGAGGGAAAAGCGAAGTATTCCTCACCCCGGGAGTCGATATTCCTTTCACCGCACAGGGCGCACAGCTTTTCAACCGAGCGCTGGATGGCCGGGATATTGCGGTTCTGGGATATGATGAATGAGACCAGCGTTTCCCAGGAATCCTGCCTCAGGATGCGGATGCCTCTGCCGTGTTCCGCCGCGGCATGAAGGAACGGGTCTGATTCGGGATCGATCCGCGCGCGGATGGATGCATAGCTCTCATCCAGGTCGAAATAAGCATTCCAGCGGCTGAAAAAATCCTCTTCGCTGCAGTCGAGAGCATAGGCGTCATCGCCCAGGACGGAGATATACAGACACGAACTGCCGCTGAGGATCCGCCAGGTATCATCTTCCGCCTGCGTCCAGCGAAAGCACTGGCCGCTTGTTTCGATTTTTTTAAGGTCGAAATCGTCATAAATGTGAATGATCATTTTTTATCCTTTGCGGTATACCGAAGGCCAGGTCTCTCTCAAGAAACATAGCACAAAACCGTTATGCTGACCAGAAAAAAAGGAGACTGAAGGACAATTGCAAAATGTCGCCCGGCGGGCGACCGGCTGATCCTGGAACGTGAAATAATGCCAATGAACAGAAGAAAGGAGACATGAAGTATGTACGGAGCTTTGCTTGGAGACATGATCGGCGCGCCCTATGAGTTTGACATGGGCAAAAAAACCAAAGATTTTCCGCTTTTCGTAAGAAGGAGCGTATTTACCGACGATTCGGTGATGTCGGTGGCTGTGGCTGAAGCGCTGATGGACAGCATGGGAGGCACCGACGACGAGATCCGCGCGGCCTTGATCGAGTCTATGCGCAAATGGGGCAGGCGTTATCCGGACGCCGGATACGGCGGAATGTTTTTTGTATGGCTTCGAAGCGATGATCCCCAGCCTTACAACAGCTTCGGGAATGGTTCCGCCATGCGCGTCAGTTCTGCCGGATGGCTTTACGGTACCCTGGAGGATACCCTGCACGCGGCAAAGCTGACCGCCGAGGTGACCCACAGCCATCCCGAGGGGATCAAAGGAGCCCAGGCGACGGCTGCGGCCATTTTTCTGGCCCGGACGGGCAGCACCAAGGACCAGATCCGGGAGTATATTACCCATACCTTTGGCTATGACCTCAGCCGCACCTGCGACGAGATCCGCCCAACCTATCGCCACGTGGAAACATGCCAGAAAACCGTGCCAGAGGCGGTCACAGCCTTCATGGAGGGAACGGATTTTGAGGACGTGATCCGCACCGCCGTGTCCCTCGGGGGAGACTGCGACACCCTGACATGCATCGCAGGCTCCATGGCCGAGGCTTTCTACGGGATACCGAAGGAATTGGTGGCAGAATGCCGCGTCCGGCTGCCGGAAGATATGCGGGAAGTGGCGGACAGGCTGAATAAAAGAGTGAAGGGCGGAGAGTGAAAAGGGAGAGCTTGGGATCGGTCAGGACAAAGGATAAATGCTCGGTATCAGGATGCGTAAAGAGCGGGCCCGGAGAGGTCCCGCCCTTTTTTATCTCTGTAGATTGATCACACCGGTCCGGCAGGCTTCAAGCAGCCGCATCAGGTCTTTCATGCGCTCAGTCAGCACCCGACCCTGGTCGGTGTCGCTTACATACTTCCTTTTGGCGAAGGTCTTGAATTCGAAGGACTGGGAATGGATATCCCTTCCGGTCTCCTGGGCATCCCTCAGGGACGTAAAAGGCTGGTGGGACATCAGCCGCATTCCGTGACTGTTGGATATCAGGGTGTAGCCGGCGATGCCGGTGGTTTTCTGGTAAGCGCGGCAGAAACCGCCGTCGATCACCACCAGCTTGCCGCCTGCCTTCAGGGGGCTTTCCCCGTGGGTAACCCTGATGGGCGTGTGACCGTTGACGATGCAGGATGTCTCCTCCGTCAGGCCGAATTCCGCCAGGATCTCCCTGCATTTGCTTTCGGAATTGTACCATTCGTAATAGGGATTGCGGGGCTCCTGCCAGGCACGTTCATCGGGGATGAAGGCGCGGGCAAAGGTCTTGACCCTTCGTCCGCATACCGGGGAATCCGTGCCGCACCACAGGTACCACATGAAATCAAGGGCGGCCCGATCCCCGTTGTAAAAGGCCCGGCGAGCCACGCGGTCCGCGTGATTCAAAAGGGCTCTGCCGCTCTTTTCCTCTCCGTCCAGCTTTTTTTTGAGGAACGTCCCATCCCCGTTCAGCGGAACACAGCCGTGGAACAATAAGTTCCCGTTGAACGCCCGGTACATCCATCCCCGCCGGTAAAGGAAAGCGATGTGTTCGCGCAGCCTCGGGCTGTGGGTGAAGGCGCGCTTCAGCCCGGCCATGACCTGCGTTTCTTCGTCCGTCAGGGTATAGGGGTCGCTGAAATCGACGGTGGGCAGGGGAACGGGCTTCATGGGCCATATTTCGCCGTCGATCTTGACCGTCCACCGATCAGGATCGATCTTATCCAGCAGCAGCCGGTCCTCCATTTCAAATTCCGGGTTCCTTAAGATCAGCTGGCCTTCCAGCTTGAACATCATCACGTTGACCGCCTGCACCATGGCCTGGTCCGGCTTCAGATCCGGGTACCGCTTTTCGGCGTACAGGGTCAGCTCCCTCAGGGGGATGCCGTACCCGCGCTCCAGGATTTCCATGTTGCCGTAGGAAATGGAATTGCGTAATACGCCGGCGATGCAGCATTCGCTCCCCGACGCCGCGCCCATCCAAAGGATGTCGTGGTTGCCCCATTCGATATCCACGGAGTGGTGGTCCATCAGGATGTCCATGATGCTGTCGGCCCGGGGGCCGCGGTCAAAGATGTCGCCCACCACGTGCAGACGGTCCACGGACAGTTTTTTGATCATCACGGTCAGCGCTTCGATCAGGCTGTCGATGGAACGGGTGGAGATCAGGGTGTCGATGATGGCGTCGTGATAACGTCGGCGGTTGCCTTCCTGCTCGCTTTCTTCATTGGCCTCGTCGTTCTGGTAGTGCATCAGTTCGTCCGTCAGGAAAGCCAGGCCGTCCGGCATGAAGCGTCGGACCTTTTCACGGGAATACTTGGACGACAGCAGCCTGCACAGGCGGATCAGGTGCTCCGTCTGGCGTTTGTACCATTCCGGGGGTATCTCGCCCTT
>JAFWWK010000264.1 GCA_017523615.1 Clostridia bacterium | reverse complement strand
GGGTATAGCCGGTGTCGGGCTTGCGTGTGTACTTGGATGGACTGCGATGATTGCCTGGGAGCTTCCCATGCAAATGCATATCCAGCGGAAAGAACGATAGAAAACAAAAAAAGAAGCTCGGTTTGAGCTTCTTACTGGCAGAGCATGGCGTGCAGCGTACGAACCCTTGGGCGGGGCCGTCCCCCGCTTCCGCTTCGGCCTCCGCGTCGTTCACGGCTTCGAGGGTGGTGGTGTTATTATCACCCGTGAAGTTGTGGACGATTTTTATTTTGCCGTCGTCGTAGAGGAAAATCGCGTTGATGAAGGTCTGGATCAGGCGCTTCTGGACGGCGCGGTTTTCGAGGTCCATGTCCCTGAAGCGGAGGAGGAAGTACAGGATGTGGTCGCGGGTCAGCTGGAACTTGGAGGCCAGGGAAAGTTCTGCGATGGCGGCGGAGATCTCCGCCTTCTGCTGGTCCAGTTCCTCCATGCGGGTCTTCACGGCTTCGTTGAAGAGACCGGCCTCGACGGCCTTAAGCAAATTGGCGATCGAGCGTTCGACTTCCGCAAGCTTGCTTTCGAGGAGGGCCCTCTGCTCGGCGGAATCGTCCGAGGCTTTGTAGTACTCGAAGGCCTTGTCGGCCAGGAGCTCCAGGAGCTCGGTGTCCCGCAGGAGAGCTTTGACGTGCTCAATCACGATGCCCTCGATCCAGTCCTGACGGACGGATTTTTTATTGCACTTGCGCTCCTTGCGCTTCTTCTGGCAGGCATAGTATGAGTGCTTGACGCCGGTGTGGGAAAAGCCGGACTCGCCGACCATGCGGGTGCCGCAGTGGCCGCAGAAGAGCTTGTCGGAGAGGATGTAGTCCTGTTTCGTCCAGGCGCTGGACGGGGCGCGGCGATGGATCTTCATGAGCTCCTGCACTTTGTCGAAGGTGTCTTTGTCGACGAGGGCCGGGACGCCGCCCTCGACGCGGATCGTCTCGGACTCGGCCCGGTAGGTGTAAACGCCGATGTATTTTTCGTTGTGCAAAACGGTGGCCAGGGCGGACTTGGTGTAGGGCCGGCCCCGCGGGGTGCGGTAGCCGTGTTCGTTCAGGTGCCGGATGATCTCCGCTTCGATGGCGCCCTTGGCGTACATGTCGAAGATCAGGCGGACAACCGGGGCGGTCTTTTCGTCGGGAACGTAGCGCATGGTCTGCGGATCCGCGCGGTAACCGAGGGGCATGAGGCCGCCCACGTACTGGCATTTGCGGGCGGATTCCAGCTGTCCGCGCTTGACGTTCTGCGACAGCTGGAGGGAATAATACTCCGCCATGCCCTCCAGCACGCTCTCCAGGATCACGGCTTCCGGGCTGTCTGGGAGGTTCTCCGCGACGTATTCCACCCGGACGCCGTTCGATTTACAGCGATGCTTATTAAAGGCGATCTCCTCGCGGTTGCGGCCGAAGCGGTCCACCTTCCAGACGATGATCACGTCGAACTGGTGTTTGGATGTGTCCGAGAGCATGCGCTGGAAGGCCTCCCGGTTGTCGGTGCGGCCGCTGACGGCGCGGTCGCAGTATTCATGCACGACGGTGTAGCCCCGGGCGGCGGCGAATTCGTGGCCCTTGGCCAGCTGGCCCTCGATGGACTGCTCCGTCTGGTTGTGGGATGAGTACCGTGCGTAGATCACAGCCCGCTCCGCGCGGGTTTCTTTGCGTGCGTTCATGGCTCCCCCTATTCAAAGTCCGGAAGATCCGGCAGCGGCATCCAGGCAATGGCGTCTTCCAGGGACACGACACTGTATGAGTCGCCCAGCCTGCCTTCGATGGCAAAGGCCCCGTCAGGCGATTCTTTTTCGCCGGTATTGGCCAGCCATGCCGGCATGATAACGAGCCTGGGCCAGGACGGATCCTTGTGGCGGCTGTCGCGGAAATACAGGATCACATTTTCGCCCGGATGTGGCAGGCGATCGGACACCCTGATCCATTTCGGCATGTTTCCGCCCTCCTTCGCAGGCGCGCAAGGACGCTTTGTATTTGGCCCGTTTTTCGCGCCTGTATAATTTGATATCCATATATGGATAATTACGCGCAAGAAATTATTAAATGTGCGTAACAAGCCGCTTTTTACTTGCGCAACGTTTCGCCTAGTGGTATTTTTCTGGCGGAGGTGATCGACGTGATCAAAGCATCACTGCTGCTTGAACTGATGAATCTTTCCGCCGAAGAAGCGACTGCGGTCATCGCTTTGTTACGCCGTCGACTGTTACTTTCAGAAGATCATAAAGAGACAGCTTCAAAGCCTCGGGAAGCTGGCGGACCAGCCTCATGATGCGGGCGTCCAGGTCATCGTCCGCCGATGATCCGGAGATGTCCACCTCGTTGTCCCCCATCATGCGGATGATGTCGTCCACCGGGATGCCGGTGGTGTCGGATATCGCCTTGATGGCTTCCAGGGACGGCTTGATCGGCAGCCCGGTCTTGCTGTTCATATTCTGTTCGAGCATGGAGATATAGCTGTTTGAAAGGCCGGACAGCTCCGCAAAGCGGCGCTGGGACATGGCCTGTTCCGTGCGGTACTGTTTAACGATCTCACCCAGTGTCATAGCGTTTTCCCTCCTTAAATGTCAATTACATTATACATAAGGCGGGATGAGCCTGTCAACGAAAAATGTCAAGCCGATAAAACTTTTTTGTAAAATGGGGTTGACAAGCTGGCTGGACGGTAGTATGATGTGTTCAGCCGGCTTGACAATGCCTCGAGCAGCTTGGCCGAGAACAAGCAACCAGCAGGAGGTGAAATATGGGATACAGAGTAAAGGACGTCCGCGAAGAAATGCGGATGACCCAAGAGGAACTGGCCGAAAAAAGCGGCGTGAGCCGGGCTACAATCATCGCGATCGAGCGGGACGAGACGAAGGACGTCAAGGCGTCCACCCTGCTGAAATTAGCCCAGGCGCTCGGGACAACGGTCGATAAGCTTTTTTTATTGGCCTGAGTGTCCAGTCGGCTGGATACTGACAAGGGCGCAGCCCTCGAAAGGAGTGAACCCACATGACCGGCGCAAAGGATCCTGCGGCGGACCGCAGCACAAACAGATCAGGATACCGCGGGATCCCCGAGGCCGACCTGAAGCTGCTGTGCAAAACGATCCTGGCCGAAGCGGAACGATTCTACGCAGACCCAAAGAACATCGAGGATTTTGAGAACTGGAAAAGGGAGGTAACAAAAAACCATGTTTGAGATCACGATCCGGATCCCCGAATTAGCCGAGGCATTGAACAACCTGGCGGCCGCGATCCGCGAGGCGGGCAGCATCCCTGCCCCCGTGGAAAGAATCGCCGTATGCGAAGAAAAAACCACAAGCCCCACGGATCCGGAAGACGCGAAGCCCGCGGAACCGGCCCCCACGCCCATCGTACCGAAGCCGGAGAACAAGCCGGCGGCCCCCGCGCCCCAGGCCTCGGAAAGGACTTACACCTTCAACGACCTCTCCAAGGCCGGCGCGGCGCTTTGCGGGGCCGGAAAGATGGACCAGCTGATCAGCCTGCTGAACGGCAAGTACAAGGTGCAGGCCATCACCGAGCTGAAGCCGGACGTGTACGGGCAGCTGGCGGCCGACCTGATCGCCCTCGGGGCGGAACTGTGAGGAGGTGGACATATGGCGTCACCCAGCGCGCATTCGATGCTGAGCCCCAGCAGCGCGCACCGCTGGCTCCTGTGTACGGCGGCCCCGAGGTTTGAACAGCAGTTCCCCTCCGAGACTTCCAGGTACGCGGAGGAGGGCACCCTGGCCCACGAGATCTGCGAGCTGTACGCGACGGAAAGGTTCGGGAGACTGAGCAAGCGGACCTTCAACGCGGCGCTCAAAAAGCTGCAGGCCCGGGAGCACTACGACCCGGAAATGATCGCGACGGCGGAGGCCTACGTCCGGTACCTGACCGAGAAGGCCAACGCCTTCCCCGCCCCACCGGTGACGGCCTTCGAGCAGCGGGTGGACCTGACCGACTGGATCCCCGGCGGCTTCGGAAGCTGCGACTGCATCATGGTGGGCGGC
>JAFWWK010000263.1 GCA_017523615.1 Clostridia bacterium | reverse complement strand
CGAACCCCTGACCTCCAGCGTGACAGGCTGGCATTCTAAACCAACTGAACTACCGGGCCAAATGGTGGGAACAACAGGGCTCGAACCTGTGACCCTTTGCTTGTAAGGCAAATGCTCTCCCAGCTGAGCTATGCTCCCGAAAACTGTGACGACCACAGGAGCCTGTTCCCTACGGTGACCGTAACTGAACGGCACGCATACTATAGTACTCGCGATCGGGCAGTTTGTCAACCCTTTTTTGAACCTGGCGCAAAAATATTTCCCATTTTTCGTTCTCTTATCCGTTTCCGCTGCCCCTGCGGATCCTGGCGCCTTGTCAGTACTCCGATCGGAAGGACACGGGCCGCGCGTTTTTCCGCGCGGCCCGCATCAGGTAAAGGATCAGGTTTTCATAGGTCAGCCGTCCGCGATGATCAGCCGAAGGGAAAGCCCTTTCCCCGTCAGCCCAGGTTTTCCTTCTGGGCCACGGTGGTCGGCTTTTCATAGCAGGCAAAGGCGTTGTCCACGAGCTTGGCGTCCATCTTCGGGGTAAACATGCTCACAACAGGCACCACGATCATGCCGCCCAGCATGGCCAGGACACCGGCGTTGATGGGGCTGGCAAAGAAGTAGCTCATGAACGCACCGGATACCTTGACGTTTCCGGTCCAGACCAGCAATTCAAACAGATTGACCGCAAGCCCCCAGGCGAAGGCCGCCCACACCGAACCTCGGGTGGTCTTCTTCCAGTACAGCCCGTACATGAAGGGGGCCAGGAAGCAGCCGGCCAGGGTACCCCAGCTGACGCCCATCATCTGGGCGATGAAGGCGATGGAGGACTTGTACTGAAGGATGGCGATGGCAGCGGACAGGATAATGAAGACACCGACGAAAGAACGCAGCACGTTCAGCTTCTGCTTTTCCCCCAGCTTCTTCTTTTTCGCTTCGTTGATCAGGTCCAGGGTGATCGTGGAGGAGGAGGACAGGACCAGAGAAGACAGCGTGCTCATCGATGCGGAGAGCACCAGGATCAGTACCACCGCGATCAGCGCGGGCGACAGGCTGACCTCCAGCATTTTCGGCACGATGGCGTCGTATACGCCGCTGAAATCGCTCTCGGCCAGGAACAGCCTGCCGAAGCCGCCCAGGAAATAGCAGCCGCCGGCGACAATGATGGCAAAGAGCGTGGAAATGATGGTCCCTTTTCGCACGGCATCCTCATCCTTGATGGCATAAAATTTGCCCACCATCTGCGGAAGCCCCCAGGTGCCCAGGGACGTCAGGATGACGACGCCAAGCAGCATCCCGGGATCCGGGCCCAGGAATGATGTGAAGGCCCCCTGCATGGTCCCTGCCGAGGTCTCGGCGCTCAGTTTACTCAGTTCCGCCATGGAGCCCACCAGCCCGCCGTTGACGTTCAGCACCGCCAGGATGATGGCCGCGATGCCTGCGATCATGATCAGGCCCTGGATAAAGTCATTGATGGCGGTGGCCATATAGCCGCCGGCAATCACGTAGACCGCGGTCAGGATGGCCATCACAACGACGCACCAGGTGTAATCGATGCCCGGAAAGGCCATATTGAAAAGCCTGCTTAAGCCGTTGAACAGCGATGCGGTATAGGGGATCAGGAATATAAAGGTGATGACCGACGCCACCAGCTTCAGTTTCCTTGAACCGAAACGCAGGCCGAAGAAATCCGGCATCGTCTTGCTCTCCAGGTACTGGGTCATCAGCCTGGTCCTTCTTCCCAGGATCACCCAGGCCAGCAGGGATCCGATGAAGGCGTTCCCCAGCCCCACCCAGGTGGAAGCCATGCCGTATTTCCAGCCGAACTGGCCGGCATAACCCACAAAGATGACCGCGCTGAAATACGAGGTGCCATAGGCGAAGGCCGTCAGCCACGGACCGACGGCGCGTCCGCCCAGGACGAAGCCGTTGACGTCCGTCGCGTGCCTGCGGCAGTAAAAGCCGATCCCGACCATGATGGCTACATAGACAAGAAGCAGTGCAATGGTCATAATCCCCTTCCTTTCATCGGTCCGGGGCGTCTTGCCTCGGGGACCGAAAACGGATATAATACCCTTCGGGCAGCGCGGGCTGTTCCCGCCGGCCCGGAAGTTTTCCCTGTTTTTACCGTAATCTGTGCATCGCGGGAGCCTGTTCATTCCATTTCGGCTCTCAGACAGGAAAGCCATGATCATCGATTTTCACGCCCACACATTCCCGGACGCCATCGCCGCACGGGCTGTCGCCGCGCTGGCCGCCTCCTCAGGCATCAGCCCCTTTTCCGACGGGAGGGCGTCCTCCCTGGCCGCCGAGGCGCGTGACGCCGGGATCAGCCTTACGGTGAACCTTCCCGTAGCCACAAGGCCCGGACAGTGGCGGAGCATGGCGCGCTCCGGAAAGGAAATGAACGATACCGCCGGCCTCACCGGCCTTGTTTCCTTCGCGGGCATCCATCCCCGGGACGAAGAACCCGAAAAGATCCTGGACGTCCTGAAGGAGATGGGCTTTAAGGGCATCAAGCTGCACCCCGTCTTCCAGGACACGGCCGTAGACGATCCCCTGATCCTCCGCATCCTCAGATGCGCCGCGGAGCAGGACATGATCGTCACGATCCACGGCGGCATGGATATTTCCTTTCCCGATCGGAGGGAATGTTCCTGGGAACACATCTTAAGCATGCTGGAGAAGGTGCCCCCAAGGAAACTGGTGCTGGCGCACATGGGCGCCTGGGGACAGTGGAAGGAAGCGGAGCGCTTCCTGGGCACCCCGGGGCTGTGGCTGGACACGTCCTTCTGTCTTGCGCCCGGTGACAGCCCGGATTTCCTTCCGCGGGAGCAGTTCGTCCATATGGTCCGTCTCCACGGTGCGGACCGGGTCCTGTTCGGGACCGACAGCCCCTGGTCCTCCCTCAGGGGCTCCGCGGAGCTTATCCGCTCCTCAGGCCTCGATAAAGAGGAGATCGACAGGATCCTTTCGGGGAACGCCCGCGCGCTCCTCGGGTTATGACAGCCGGGCTTTACCCGGGGACAGCGTCATTGCGGCGCTGTCCCCTTTTTTGACCCCACCTGTAAACGGTCCTGTTAAAGGCCATGGTCCCGCCGTTGATCATTCCGTGGTCTCCTTGGCCACCAGGCGGTCCGCGCCGTAGCGTTCCCGCAGCCTGGGTTTTTCAATCTTGCCGGTGGCATTCCTGGGGATGTCCGCAAAGATGACCTCCTTGGGCCGCTTGTACCGGGGAAGAGCCATACAGAACTGGTCTATCTCTTCCTTCGTACAGGTCATGCCTTCTTTGATCTCGATCACGGCGGCGGTCTTTTCACCCAGCCTGCGGTCGGAAAGTCCGATGACCGCCACGTCCTTCACCTTGTCGAACCGGCGGATGAAATCCTCGATCTGGACGGGGTAGATGTTCTCGCCGCCGGACACGATCACGTCCTTCTTGCGGTCCACCAGGTAGATAAAGCCTTCCTCGTCCTGCATGGCCATATCGCCGGTAAAGAGCCATCCGTCCTTCAGGCAGGCGGCCGTTTCCTCCGGGTTGCGATAATAGCAGGTCATGACGCCGGGGCCCTTGACACACAGTTCGCCCACGTCCCCCTGCTTTACCTCCGCGCCGTTTTCGTCCACGATGCGGCACTCCCAGCGGTAGCCGGGCACGCCTATGGCGCCTACCTTGCGGATGTTCCCGATGCCCAGATGCACGCAGCCGGGACCGGTGGATTCGGACAGGCCGTAGTTGGTATCGTACTGGTGATCCGGGAAATAGTCCATCCAGCGCTTGATCAGGGAAGGCGGCACCGGCTGGGCGCCGATATGCATCAGCCGCCACTGGCTCAGGTGGTAATCCT
>JAFWWK010000262.1 GCA_017523615.1 Clostridia bacterium | reverse complement strand
CGTGGGGAATGGCCTTGACGAAGATCTTCATCAGCACGATCAGCCACGGGCTCATCAAAAGGGGCAGGAGAATAGCAAAATAGCTGTCCCGCAGGTTAAGCGTCTGCACCATCAGCAGGTAGAAAGGCACCAGGCCCGCAGAGAACAGGGAGGTAAAGTAGATATAGAACATGATGCCGTTGCGCAGAGGAAAATCCCTGCGCTGCAGGGCATAGCCCGTCATGGAGATCAGGAATAGCCCCACCATGGTCCCGATGCCCGCCAGCGCGATGGTCACGATATACGCGCCGATCATCTGGTCCGGCGAACGGAAAAGGAGCTCGTATGAATAGGTGGACACCACTGACGGCCACAGGGTGAAGCCCGAGCGGCGGATGGCCTCCTCAGAGGAAAACGAGGACGCGATGATCATCCAGAAGGGAAGGATGCACACGACGCAGAACACCGTCACCAGGACATATGTGATCACGTTGATGACCACCGCGCTGGGATCCTTTTTGATATGGGTGGCATGCATCTGGATCTTCGGGGACAGATCGGACATGGTTCACACTCCCTTTCCCGCCATCAGAACAGCGCGTAATCCGGGTCCAGATGCTTGACAAAAGCATTGGCGCCCAGGACGATGAAGAAACCGACCACGCTCTGGAAGAGGCCGACCGCGCTGGACTGGGAAAAATTGAAGCTGTTCATCATGGAACGGTAAACATAGGTCTCGATGATATCGGTGGTCTTGAACAGCATGGAGTTGTTGCCGACCAGGTTGTAGAACAGGCCGAAGTTGCCCTTCAGGATGCCGCCGATGGCAAACAGGAACAGGATGATGACCGTGGGCTTCAAAGTAGGCAGGGTGATGTAGCGGATCCGCTGCCAGGCGCTGGCCCCGTCGATCTGGGCGGCCTCCATCATGGAGGAATCCATGCCGGTGATGGCCGCGAAGTAGACCACCGTGCCGTATCCGGTGGATTTCCACAGGTTCACCAGCACGATGATGAAGGGCCAGGCCGAGGCGTTCTGGTACACTTTGGGCATCTCCCCGCCCATGGACCTGACCAGGTGGGAGATGAAACCGTAATCATAGTTGAGCAGGTTGTAGACCAGCAGCGATACGAGCACGTCCGAAATGAAGTATGGCAGGAACATGATGCTCTGGGCGATCTTCTTGTATCCCTTGTTGGACACCTCGTTGAGCGTGATGGCGAAAAACAGCTGTACCACGTTGCCCAGGATAATGAAGGCCAGGTTGTACAGGACCGTATTGCGCAACAGGAGCGTCAGCTGGCCGGAACGGAAAAGGAATTCAAAGTTCTTCAGTCCCACGAAGGGGCTGTTGTAAATGCCCAGATTGTACTTGAAGTTGGTGAAGGCGATGTACGCGCCGGGCATCGGCAGGTATGAAAAGACAAAGAAGAACACGATGGCCGGGAGGCACATCAGGATCAGCGTTTTGTTCTGCCACAGCATCCTGCCGATCTGGTTGCCCCCTCTTTTTTGCTGCTGAGCAAAATATGTCTTTTGCACAGTCAACACATCCTTTCCGACCGAATTATTATCCGCAGCCAACGGATGCAGAGCCAAATGGAATATTCCCGGTCCCGTAACTATTTTTGTATAGATACCATAACACAAAACTGTGATTATGTCAATAACATCTGAATATTGCCGGTCTCTTTTTGTCAGTTTTCACTTTTTCTGCCTGTATATCGCATCATTTGATCATGTATGGTGATGTTTTAACCATCTGCTACAAGCCATCCGTTTCCGATCCCGGTCACAGAACACGAAACAATCCCTCTTCTTTCTCCTCCCCGGCAGAAAAAAGCCGGCATCCGCCGGCGGTGCGGGAAAAAGGTGAAAGACTCCTTTCCCCGCCTGTTATTCAAAGCCCCGGGCCTTGAGGTAGCGGAAGCTCCTCGTCAGGCATTCGATGGGGTCCTCTCCGTTGCAGTCGTCCTGCTCCACCAGCATAAATTCGGTGCCGGCTTCCTCCGCCTTTTCAAACACCCGGTCAAAATTGATGTTTCCCTCCCCCAGTACCGCCATCCGGCGGCCGTAGGCGAAATCCTTCAGGTGGATGCACGGCACCCTTCCCCTCAGCTTTTCCAGCCACTGGGCGCTGTCCCCGCCCCCCGCCTGGATCCAGTAGGTATCCAGGGTAAAGCCCATTTCGTCCGCGGGAAAAGCTTCCGCCAGCCTTTGGAGCACCGTACAGCCCCCGACGCGGCGAAGCTCGCCGTCGTGGTTGTGGTGCATCATATATTTCCCGCCGGCTTTAAGAGCCTTGGCCACCGCGGGGAATGTATCCATATAGGTTTCAAAGGTCATTTCGCTGTCCGGGTCGAAGGACCAGAAGCCAAGCCCCACGTATTTTGTGCCGAACACGTCATGATCCCTGATAACGCTTTCGATATCGCCGGTGAGCCGGTCCTTTGCGGTATGGGTCAGGACGCACTCTAGGCCGTTCTCCTTCAGGCGGTCCCGGAGCCATGCGGCTTCGAACGGGCAGGTGCCGCTCACCTGCACATAGCGGTATCCGATGTCCGCGATGCGGCGGAGGGTAAGGGCAAAGCCCTCCAGCGTCCGGCAGGTTTCCCGGGTAGTATACATCTGCGCACCGATCCTCATGCTCATGACTTTTCCTCCTCCGGCAGGCCTTCAGGCCCGAAAACCTCCAGTATCTCGAAATCACGAGTCTCCATGGAAAGCCGGAACATCAGTTTCCTGATCTCCGGCCTGTGCATATCGCACAGCACCTTCAATTCGAATCCGGCAAATTCCCCGGCCCTGTCCCGGCCGAGCGGGACGAGGCCCGCCAGGTCGCATCCATAGTCCCCCACCAGGGAAAGGACCGCGGCCAGGGCACCGGGACGGTCCGGACATTTCAGTCTCAGGCGGACCCCAAGGCAGCCCTCCGGGACCCGGATATCCCGGAAAAGTTCCTCCGCCGCGACGGGATCCCAGCCGTAAAAAAGATCGTACTGGTAACCCCGGCTGCCCCGGAGGATGCTCCGGACCACCGCCAGGTAGGCGTCCCGCCTTTCCTCCGGAACGCCTTTCCCGAGGGACGTCAGGATCTCCCTTTCCCTCTCCGGCCTGTAAACGGCGGTGTCCCCGGTGCGCTTTTTGTATTCGGCCACCGCGCGGCTCATGTCCATCCTGCGCATCACAAGCTCCCGGATCTCAAGGTCCAGGGAATCGATCTGCCTGCGGGCTTCTTCAAGGGTCATATGCAGCCTCCTTTATCCTGATCCGGCGTCACTTCCGCTTGACCCTCCTGAAATTGCCCATGGTCTCCGACACCACGGATACGCAGGCAAAGGTATCGGGGAACCGGCTGAGGATCTGCTGCATCTGTACGATCTGGTGTTTATTGATAACGCACACCAGCATGGTCTTGCCCTGATGGGTATATCCCCCCTCCACTTTCATAAGGGTGGTGGAATGCTTCAGTTCGGCAATGACCGCCTGGGTGATCTCGTCGGGGTGGGACGTGATCATCTCCACCCGCCAGGCCTGCTTGCCGGAATGCAGACACCGGTCTGAGACCACGGTGGTCAAAAGGGAATAAATGATGCACAGCGCCACCGGCTCGATATTATAGCCATATACAAAGTAGGACAGCGATGCGATGACCACGTTGGCCGCGAAAACCACATGGGTCAGGCTGTAGCTGGGGCTCCTTTTATGGACGAACTCGCCGATAAAATCGGTGCCTCCTGTGGACGCCCCGTGACGGATGCACATACCGTAGATGAAACCGTTGACGGCGCCTGAAACCACCGGTGCCAGCAGGGTGGAGCGGCCGTCGTCAGTGTGATAAATGAAGCGCGACATGTCCACTTTGTTCTGCAGCACAAGAAGGACGCCGGAAAAAGCCAGCACGAACACCATCGTCCGGACAGCGAACTTCCTGTCCACAAACAGCGCGCAGGCGATGGCCAGCGGCACGTTGATGATCAGGGAAAAATAACCTACGCTGAAATTGAAAAGATACTGGATCATCGTCGCCAGACCGTTGATGCCGGAGGGGGCGAAGGAGTTATGCAGGATGAAGATCTGATAGTTGAGCGCCATCAGCACGGCCATCGCCAGCAGCACCCCATAATCCAGGACGACGCGAAGGGTGGGGCTCATCTTTTTTTCCGTCATGGCTTTCTCCCGTAACAGAACCGCGCCGCCGCGGCCGTTCCGGCGCGCGGCAGGGTTTTTTATGATTAGAGCATCGTTGCGGCGGGATGGCAATCCGAACCTTGGATCATCATGTCCCGTTTGCCGTGATCCTGCCTGCCGGGCGTATCCTGAAAAAAAGTTTTTTCTGGCGTAACCTTTTCACGTTCCCGGGAATATTACTGTTGAAAGGCGGTATTTCCATACGCCCGAAGCAGCGCCGGTTTATTGCCGGCAAGAAAGGAGACAACACCATGAAACACAGCTGCAGGATCGTATCCTTTATCCTCTGCCTCTTCCTCCTCATCCTTGCATGTCCCGCCTCCCTGGCCGCGGACACGATCCCCTGGGGTTCACACATGTCCCTGCCCTCCACCTCCGAGCAGGTCGGGTACAGATCAAAGGACATCGCCCCGTATATCGTCTTCCGCCCGGATTTCGGCAGATATTCGAAATTCAGTGAGATCGCTGTGGATTTCCGTGCCGAGCATCTGCCGCGGGGCACGTATCTTGCGGTGTTCAACTGGTGGACGGAAAGCGATACCCTCAACAGGAAGTACGCTTCCGTAAAAAATGATTTTGGCGTTGACGGTTACTGCGGGTTCCAGGTGCTGGGGGACGGATCCCATGTGGCCATATTCACGGTGTGGGACAAGTTCTGCACCGACAAAAACGGCCGCACAACAGTGTACAGGCCAAACCAGGTCCTCCCCGAAAACGGGAAATATTCAGAACGCGACCAGAAAGGCCTGGAGGGCAGTTTCCTTCACACCATCGTACCCTACGACTGGAAAGAGGATCATGATTACCGGGCGCTTGTGCAGATCGGCTCGAACTGGGGCACCGGCAATGCACACATGATCTTTTATGTCTGTGACCTGGAAAACGGCGCGTGGACGCTGCTGGCAGAATATGCGCTTGGATACGACGAGGTCTGTATTACCGGGACCTGTTCCTTTCTGGAAAACTATCTTTCCGAGTACGCGGGAAGGGTACGTTCGATGGTCCTGAGCAATTACCGGGCGCACCCGTATAACAGTGATTGGGTAGCCGCGCGCAGCGGCAGCTTCGAGCAAAACTACGATCACAGCGGCAGCTACAATTACGGGTCCACAAACGGCGCTTTCTGGGTGATCACCACCGGCATCCCGGGCCGCTGCCGCCTTCCCGCCAACGGGAGCCGTTATTCGGTGAAATACGCCGATCACAGCCAGCCCTATTGACGCATGAGCCGGCCGGGGATATGTCACAGCACCGTGACCCAGTCCCCGGCTTTCGCTTCGCCGTCCTCAAGGACCCGGGCGAAAATACCCTCCCGGGGCATCACGCAGTCCCCGGCCTTTTCGCGGATGGCGCAGTTCAGATGGCATTCCTTGCCGATCTGGGTCACCTCGCACAGCGCGGTGCCCACGCGGATGCGGGTGCCCACGGGCAGTTCATACAGGACGAGGCCTTCGGTAAGCACGTTTTCGGCAAAATCCCCGGGCTTTAGGTCAAAATCGATGCGCTCCTGCACCTTCATGACGCTCTCCCTCCCCAGCAGGCTCACCTGCCGGTGCCAGTCCCCAGCGTGGGCGTCCCCCAGGATGCCATGACCGGCTTTCAGTTCCACCCGGTCCACCGGATGCTTCTGGATGCCCCGCACTTCGCTGATACACACAGCCAGGATGCGGGCCGCCTTCGGCGCGCAGTCGGCGGAGCCCAAAGAGCGAAGCATTTCCACCCCGTGCCGCACCGGCTCCACCACCGCCGAGAAATTCTCGGTGGACGCCTTTTTGCTTCCGGGCAGGTTGATGATCAGCGTGCCGCCGCGGATCCCCGCCGTTTCCCTGGACAGGCAGGCGTGGGACGTGATCCGCATGCTCGCGGCGCGCATCGCCTCCGGAATGCCGGGAGCCTGCCGCTCAATGACGGCGGCCGTGGCCTCAGGGGTCACGTCCCGGGGAGAAAAACCGGTCCCCCCGGTGGTCAGCACAAGGGCGACGCCCTTTTCGTCGGCACAGGAGATCAGTTCCCGTTCGATCAGCGCCTTTTCATCGGGGACCATGGCGGTATAGACCACCTCCCAGCCGTTCCCGCGCAGCATATCGCACAGGGCGGGGCCGCTGGTATCCTCCCGCTCTCCCCTGGAGCCCTTGTCGCTCACCGTGATCACGGCGGCGGTGAATCTTGTTTCACTCATCCTTCTTATCCTCCCTGAGGTAATCTCCGTGGACCCCGCCTGTTTTTTCGGTCAGGCGGATGTCCGTGATCTGCATGTCCTTCTGCACGGCCTTGCACATGTCATATACCGTCAGCGCCGCCGCCGTGACTGCCGTCAGCGCTTCCATCTCTACGCCGGTGCGTCCGTCGCACTTCACCAGGGCTTCGATCTCCACCGAACACCTGCTTTCGTCCAGGCGGAGCTTCAGTTCGATGCCCCCGATGGGAATGGGATGGCACATCGGTATCAGGTCCGGGGTGCGTTTGGCCGCCATGATGCCGGCGACCTGCGCCACGGTGAGCACGTCTCCCTTTTTGACGCCTCCGGTGCGGATCAGGTCGAAGGTGCGTCGGCTGACCAGCACCCGGCCCTCCGCCCTGGCGGTCCTGCGGGTGATCCCTTTTTCCCCCACATCCACCATGCGGGCGCGGCCAAGATCGTCAAAATGCGTAAAGTCCTCGGTCATTTTATCCTCCCACGCGGTTCATGGCCCGGGCAGAGAGGCTCTTTTCCTTTTCGGACAGGGCCCCGTGCTGCCTGGGCTTCATTGCGATCGCTTTTTTCATGGCATCAAGAACGCCTTCCTCGTCCAGCCCCTTGATGCAGATCTCCTCGGCGGAATGCAGGCAGGGCTTCAGGTGCCCGTCCGCCGTCAGCCGAATGCGATTGCACTCGGCGCAGAAATGACTGGAAAGGGGGCTGATGAGCCCGACATTTCCCAGGGCCCCGGGCAGGCGGTACAGCCTGGCCACTCCGTCGTGTCCTTCCTCCGGCACGGCATCCGGCAGCTTCTTCAGCACCTCGGAGCAGGGCATATAAGCCTCCGCGCCGAAGCTCTCGTTTCCCGGCATCGGCATCAGCTCGATAAAGCGCACGTCCACCGGCCATACCCTTGTCAGTTCCGCCAGGGCGGGCACCTCGCTGTCATTGAATCCGCCGATCAGCACGGCGTTGATCTTCACCTTGTCAAAACCCGCAGACAGCGCCACCCCGATCCCCGCGAGGGCGTCCTCCAGGCGGCCCCGGCGGGTGATATAAGCGTATTTGTCCGCATCCAGCGTATCCAGGCTGATATTGACCCGCCTGACGCCCGCTTCCTTCAGCGGCAGGGCCAATTCTTTCAGGCGGAGGGCGTTGGTGGTCAGAACCGTTTCCCGTATCCCCTGCACATGGGACACACGGCGGCAGATGGAAAGGATATTTGGCTTTACCAGCGGTTCGCCCCCAGTAACACGAATCTTTGTGATGCCCAGCCTCGCCGCCGCCTTCACCGCGGCGACCATTTCGTCCTCTGTCAGCATGTCCTCGTGACGTTTCTTGCAAACGCCCTCCGCCGGCATGCAGTAGCGGCATCTCAGGTCGCAGAGTTCAGTCACCGACAGGCGGAGATAAGTAATGTTTCTGCCGTAAGGATCGATCATGTCAGTACCTTCCGAAGGTGCAGTTGGGGAAATGGCAGACGCCGCACATCTGGCAAAGCCCGCCGTTCCCGAGGTTCCTCAGTTCCTCCCTGGTAAAGGGGACGCCCGCATAGATCTGCGGCAGCATCGCGTCGAATATGGTGGTGGGCAGGGATACGGCCGCCCCGGGCACGCCGATCACGGGGATCTCCCCCAGGTAGGCCATCAGCGTCATGTTCCCGGGCTGGCTGGCCACCCCGTGGGCAACGACCCTGCAGCCCAGGGCTCCGATGGCCGCGGGCGTCACGTCGTCGGGATCCACGGACATTCCCCCCGAAAAGATAAGGAAATCAGCGCCCTCCGCCAGGAGCTCCCGCGCCGTTTTTACCAGCATGTCCGTATCGTCGTCGCACACCCTGACGCCGACGATCTCCCCCGGGTATTTTTTCAGTTTTTCCCTCGCCACCGGCTCAAACCGGTCCCGGATGCGGCCATGGTATATCTCGCTGCCGGTGATGAGGATCCCCGCTTTTAATGGGCGGTAAGGCAGGAGGTCCAGAAGCTTTCTGTCCCGGCACATCCTCTCCGCCCGGATCACCTGCTCCTCCTTCGTCACCAGGGGCACGATCCGCATCGAAGCCAGGCGCATGCCTTTTTTGACCGGATAATGGTCCGGCAGGGCGGAAACGGTCAGATCGCCGATCAGGTTGATCTCCCGGAGAAGGGCGGTGTCCACCCGGAACATCCCTTCGGCATCGGCGATCAGAAGCACCTTGCCCTCCGACGGATCGGTATAATGGGCCAGTTGGACCGGCGCCATGGCCGCCATGCGTTTTGCGGCGTCCTCCTCATGGATCTCTCCGGCGTTGTCCTCCCAGACAAACACGTTCCGTTTGCCCATATCCAGCATATGGGGGATATCCTCCGTTTTGATCACATGTCCCCGGCGAAAGGCCGGTCCCTTGAAGCCATCCTTCATCTCCGTCAGATCGTGACAGAGAATCATGCCGACGGCGTCTTCAACACGTATCTTCTTCATCCGTCATTCTCCCTGATATCTTTGGCAAGTTTGGAAAATCGATCCCTGTTTGGCGGAAGCAGATCCGCCAATACGGCTCCCCATGTTGTACGGCAGCCGATGACAACGGAAAAAGTCCTCATGATGCCGATGCATAAGCGAAGGGAAAAAACCGTCAAAGGATAAATCCCTCGACAGTCCGCCCCGCTTCCACCGGGCCCGATCCCGCGGGAATACGGACATACGCGTTGCATCCGATGGCGGAGGAAAGAACGGCATTTCCCTGCCGGGCAGCCGGAGAGAACAGCGTTTTGCCTCCCTCAAAGCGGATCCGTCCCCTCAGGAATCGTTCCGACGGACTATTTTTGCCGAACCCCTCCGCCATTTCCGCCGTGAACTCTGTGGGCAGCGCTTCCGCCCGTCCGGCCATCCTGCGAATGGCGGGCAGGACGCAGGCGCAGTAATTGGTCATGGCGGACGCGGGATTCCCGGACAGCCCAAGAACGGGTTTTCCCCCACGAACGGCAAAGGCGCAGGCCATGCCCGGCTTCATCGAAACACCCCGGATCAGTATTTCCGCCCCGGACGCTTCCATGGCGTCGGGCGTTACGTCCCACTCCCCCACAGAGACCCCGCCGGTAATGATGACGGCGTCGCATTCCTCAAGGCCCCGGGAAATGAGGGCAGCGATCTCCCCCGCGTCGTCCCCCGCCAGACCCATATAGCGGGCAAGGCAGCCCTCTGTTTGCAGAAGCGCCGTGAAGGCGGCCCGGTTGGCGTTGCGGATCTTGCCCGGACCCTCCTCACAGTCAGCCTCCACCACCTCGCTGCCGGTGGAGATCAGGGCGATCACCGGCTTTCTGTATACCCTGACCCGGGTAATGCCCTGGGCGGCCAGGGTGCCGGCCAGGCCGGGATCGATCACCGTACCGCGCCGCGCCAGCAGCGTGCCGGCAGCCACGTCCTCGCCCCGCCGGACGATATTGTCCCCTTTTTTGAGGGACTGGAACACCGTCACAGTCTCCTTCGTAAAGGCTGTGCGCTCATAATTGATCACGCAATCGGCCCCCTCGGGGATCCTGGCCCCGGTCATCAGCCGGGCAGCGCTCCCCGGGACCACGGGCAGGGTCGGGACCCTTCCCGCGGGAATGGTCTCCGTGATCCTGAGGGTGACCGGGGAATCCTTCCCGGCCGCTTTCAGGTCCTGCGAGCGCATGGCGTAGCCGTCGTAGGCGGAACGGTCAAAGGGCGGCACATCGCCGGAAGCGGTCAGGTCGAAGGCCAGCACCCGGCCCAGGCATTCCTCCAGCGCCGTCTCCTCAATATCCGTTTCCTTCGCCAGAGAGAGAAGAAGATCCCTCGCCTCCTGCCAGGAGGTGTTTTCACGCATCATGATCATCCTTTCAGCTGCAAAAGGGCGTTTTTCGGGAAATGCACGGTCACTTCCTCCGCCCTCATCCTGCGCCAGAGTTCTTTTTCCATTTCCCAACCGATAGGCAATGAATGTTCCGGAGCTTCCAGGGGGCGGAGCATCACGGTAAACGAAAAGGGATTTTCGATCACGTCGCATACACGGCACCGAAAAGTATTTTCCCCCTCCCCGGGACAGATGGCGTGCATCCTCAACCCCAGGGCGTCGATGCCCTGCTCCGGGGAAAGCTTCAGAGGGATGCCCCAATCGACCGCGAACACCCTTTCCCCGTCCAGCGGGCGGATGGAGGATATGTTTTTGCACCCCGTCAGCGTGCAGGCCGTCCGGCTGCCCGGATCGGCAAAGACCGCGTCGCGCTTGTCCAGCCGGTCCACCCGTCCGTCCTTCACTATGGCGACCTTATCCGCCAGGCGGTAGACCTCGTCCCGGTCGTGGGATACCAGAAGCACCGTTTTGCCGAATTCCCGGATCACCTTCCGCATCTCTTCCTCCATACGGAACCTGAGATGGCTGTCCAGGGCGGAAAATGGCTCGTCCAAAAGAAGGACCTCGGGGTCCGACACCAGCATCCTGGCCAGGGCCGTCCTCTGCTGCTGTCCGCCCGACAGCTGGCGCGGGAGCCTTGAGGCAAGATCCCCGATCCCCATGGACTCAAGGGCAAGCATGGCCGCGTCCTTCCTTCCGGGTCTCCGCCCCCCGCGGCGGGCGCCGCACATCACGTTCTGCAGTACCGTCATATTGGGGAAAAGCGCGTAATGCTGGAACATCAGGCCCGTCCGCCTCTGCTGGGGCTTCATATCGATGCCGCGGGCGGAATCATAAAGCACCGTACCGTCCAGTATGATGCGTCCGGAATCGGGTTTTTCCACTCCTGCAATGCAGCGGAGCGTCATGCTTTTGCCGCAGCCGGAAGCGCCCAAAAGCGCCAGGGTCTCATCACCGGCTTCAAAGGCCATGTCCAGGGTGAACCGGCCCAGTCTTTTATGGATCTCAGCCTGCAGGGCCATGGGTTCACCTTCTTTTTTCCCGTTTTTCCATCAGGTTCACGATCAGTAAAACCGCAAAGGAAATAGCGATATTCACCATCACCCAGCGGAAAGCCAGGGCGTCGTCGTTGGTGCGCCACAGTTGGTATACGGTGGTGGATATCGTGGCCGTACGCCCGGGGGTGTAGCCCGCGATCATGCTTGTGGCACCGTATTCCCCCAGGGCCCGGGCGAAGGCAAGCACCGTACCTGCAAGGATCCCCGGCCGGCAGCAGGGCATGCGGATGCGCCAGAAGATATAGGTGCCGGACAGGCCCAGGGTCTTCCCGCAGGCAGCCAGGGATTCGTCAAAGCTCTCGAACGCCCCCCGGCAGGTACGGTACATCAGGGGAAAGATCACCACAGCGGTGGCAAACACCGCAGACCACCAGGTCATCGTCAGCCGAAGGCCGAAATGCTCCAGGAAAAACGCGCCCAACGGACGCCTGGGGCCCAATACCCTCAAAAGCAGATAGCCGACCACCGTGGGCGGCAGCACCAGGGGCAGGGTGAGGATCACATCCAGGATCCCCTTGATGACACGGGGCGCTTTGGCGATATAATACGCCGCGGGGATCCCGACGAAAAAGATGACCACGGTGCTGATGCCAGCGATGCGCAGCGAATTCCAGAGGGGATACAGATCCATGCTTTTCCCTCTTTCCTCGTGTATTTGCCGGCGGGGAGGATGGCTTCCCCGCCGGACCGACAGGATCAATCGTGCATCGGGGAGAAGCCCACCGCCTCAAACACGGCGTCAGCCTCCGGAGACGTTAGAAAAGCGAGGAAATCCCGGGCCAGTTCCTCGTTCTTTGTGATGTTCAATACGGCGGCGGGATAGATCACCTGCCCGCACATCTCCGGCGTGGCGGTGTCCACCACCGTGAGCTTCGCCGAGAAGGCGTCCGTGGCGTAGATGATGCCGCAGTCCACAACGGCTTCCGAGACCTGCGTGGTCACTTCCTTGACGTTGCTGCCGTAGGTCAGCACGCCGCTCTGCGCAAGCTTCTCCTCATCCAGGCCGTAAAAAGCAAAGATTTTCTGGGTATACTGTCCCACAGGCACGTCGCTGTTGCCCATGGCCAAAAGGATGCCGTCGCTCTGGAGCATCTCCACCAGGGCGTCATAGCTTTCCACACCCTTCGGATTGCCTTCGGGAACAGCCAGGGCCACCTTGTTTTCAAGCAGGTCGATCCGGGTACCCTGCAGGACGAAATCCAGGCCGGCGGTGTTCACGGACGGGTCCGCGGCGATGTCCAGCTGGTTCATCTGCTTGGGAGACGCGGAGATGAATACGTCGCATTCGGCTCCGCTCTCGATCTGGGTCTTCAGGGTGCCGGAGGAATCGAAGTTATAGACGATGGTCACACCCGGATGCTTATCCTCGTAGACCGCTTTCAGTTCGGTCAGGGTCTCCGTCATCGATGCGGCGGCGAAAACGATCAGCTCCGTCTTCTCCTCCCCTGCTTCAGCCAGGGCCCCTCCCAGGCACAGCATCAGGGCCAGCAGGACCGCCAGGACGCGTTTCACCATTCTGTTCATGTTCGTTCTCCTTTCGTTTTCTTGTCTTCTTTAAGAACGGAGGGAACACAAACAAGCCGCCATCCCAGGCCGCATGCTCCGCCGTCTCCTTTCCAAAAGGGAGGCCGGGCTGTTTCCGGCGCCGACCCTATGCGGAACAAAACGGTATTTATATACAAAAACGCCCGCGCATCCTAAAAAGGATACACGGACAAAAGAGGGCGCACGCAAACACAGGCCCCCGGTCGTCTGTCTCCTTTTCGAATGCGGAAGGTGCAGCCGTTTCCCGCTGCGCCCTGATACCGAATGCTCCGGCGCGGCCCGGGTCCCATAGCGGACGCCTTAGGGACAGGGGCTCGAAGACAGTACTATTATCCATCATTGATCGACGGGCTGTCAAGGGTTTTTATGCCCCGGGATCTTTTCAGAAGCCCGAAAACGCTTCCGCCGCGTTTTATATATTTCCGGCCTTCGCCATTCCGGCCCAGAGGCGCAGCGTTTCTTCCTGCTCCGGCGAAAGGGAAAGCGGTACGCCGTCCACCGTGACCCTGACGCCTTCCTTTTTATCCCGGTGTCCCCGGCATCCCACGGCGCAGAAAGCCCGGCTCAGCTTTAGGTCCTCCCCGTTCAGGCTTTCGTCCAGTTTTTCCAGGTCCCCAGCGTCCTCCACCTTTTCCTCCAGCAGGTCGCAGAGGGCGGCGATGTCCTTTTCGTAATGATATACCTTAAGGCCTTCCAGTTCCCGCCTGGAATCCGCCAGTCTTCCGGAAAAAGCCAGCGTCAGGGGATTCACCCGTTCCCGGGCGTCCTCTTCCGTATGAGCGGTGACGATGCGGGCTGCGGGAAGCTGATAATCGCCCTCCGCCAGCACCCAGTCAAAACTGCGGTATTGAGCATACACCTCCGAGGGGCTCAGTCTGCGGGGATAAAGAAACGTCGTCTCTCCCTCCGCCCTGACCGTCACAAGGCCTGCCCCCGCCCGGGTGTGCCTATAGGTGTTGCTGCCCGGCTTGTCCATATGGAAGGTGGGGCAGAAAACGGTCTTGACGGTCCCCACTTTATTTCCGCGGGCCGAAAGCTCCCCGACCAGGGCTTCGATCAGCGAGGTTTTTCCCGATGCACGGATGCCAACGACGGTCACGATCCTCATCTATAGTCACTCCTTTATCCCGGCGAAAGGGTCCTGAAGCAGGATGCCCCACTTTGCGGCGTATTCAACGGCCAGACTGCCGGCCTGTTTCCCTGTCAGCACGGTACCGACTCCCACCGCCGCGGCTTTTAAGAGCATCTCCAGGCTCAGCCTGCCCGATATGGCCAGGAGTGCTCCTTCCACTGGCGCGCCGGCCAGGGCGGCCTTCCCGACCGCCCGGTCCAGGGCGCTGTGCCTCGCGATATCCCTGCCGGAGAACACTGTCCCGCCGCACAGGAGCAGGGCGGTATGCAGTCCGTCACCCTTCCCGCGCTCCCTGAGCAGCCCGGCAAGACATGCGGCCTCTTCCGGGGCAGGAGGTCGGATGGGACGGGATGGGATCATCCCAAGGCGCAGCGCAATATCCGGCAGGCTGCCTTCCCCGTCCGTCCAAACTTCCCAGCCTTTCCCATTCCGGACGATCCCCCGGATCTTTCCAGGATTGGACACCGCCATCCCGGACAAAAGAAGACCCGTCAAAAGGTTCTCCTCCTCCCCCGGAGAACAGTCCAGAGGCCGCTGCGGCCTGCCGTTCAGATGCCAGATAAGCAGTTGTTCGTCCATGACGCCCTTCATCGTCTCACGGCCTTTCGATGAGGGCGGCGATGTTTTCCGCAAGCTCCGCCCGGTTATCCTCAGTCACCGTGATCACCGTGACCCGCGGATGTTTTTTGATAAAATCATGCCATGGCTGCCCCTGCCTCAGGACCCCTAAAACAGGATCCGGCCCGTCAAGGCACGCCATGATCTCCCTTTGGAAAAGAAAGGCGTTTTTTTCAAGGTGCCCGCATTCGTCCATCAGGATCAGGACGCCCCTTTTTCTTCGTGCCTCCCGGAGCAATCCCGTCCCAAGGGTATCAAAACGTTCCGTCAAAGCGTGCATTTTCCCGTTCTCCAGGACAGCCACAGTATGCGCTTCGTCCAGGATTTCGGGGCCGGCCGCAGGGACCATATACAGGGAGGAGGATCCCCTCTCCCGGGTCAGAAACCGGGTACGGAACCCGGCGCAGGGCTTCCCCAGTATTTCCGCCGCAGCACGAACGACCCGGCTTTTGCCTATCTGCCTTTCCCCGGTCAGAAAAACATGCATTATATACCCTCCGGTCTGAGGTGATCCGCACGGAACGCCTCTGAAGGCGCTTCGTTCCGACGGCAACATTATACAGAATGGCCCTGAAATTGTAAAGTTCGGGCATTCCAGTCACATATCCGTTCTTCACCGTGCGGATACGCGCCCGGGACACGGCGGATAAGGATCCCGGCTTCGTTTCTTATTTGACAGGCAGGGCCTTAAAAAGCTATCATTTATGTAAGAATCGGAAAGGAGGGTCCTCCATGAAGGCTCTCGCATCTCTGCTTGTTTTTCCGCTGACAATCCTTGTAAAGCTGGTGTCCGCAATGCTGTCAAATCTGGCAGGACTCATTACCTGCCGCAGGGTGATGCGCAAAACCGAGCTGACGAGCCGTGACCTTCCACCCCTGTCGCCTCCCGGTACCCCCTCCGAAGCAAGAAAAATCATGGGTGAACCGCCGATGCAGGCGTTTGCCCTGTATCTTCGAAATTACTGGCGGACCAGATTCCTTATCCTGGCCGGCCTCATCAACGGAATCCTCGGGGGCCTGGGCATCATGCTGCAGGACGGCGGCATATGGTTTCCCCTGTGCCTGCTCATGGCATTATTCACTTTTCTTGAAATGATGATCTTCATTACCGGACGAAAAGAGTCTCTGCGTGAACTGGCGGAGGCGGATCCGGATTCCCGGGCCGATGACAAGCTTGTGGCAAGCGTCGGGAAGCTGGTCCCCCGGTACGGCCTGTTTCGCGAAGAAGCCCTGCGCGCCGTGGGCGGTCCCGGAAAAACGATCATCATCGCCTCCCTTGCTCTTGCGGCGCTGCTGATCGGGCTGCAGGCGGACTGGTACCTTCGGCCCAGGGAAAAGGAGCCCGGAGTATGGCAGCTGGCAGGTTTCCAATACCGCGTGCTGGATGACGGCACCGCGGAAGTGATCCGGTATACGGGCCCGTGGAAAAAAATCCGCGTACCCTCTTCCCTGCACGGCGCGCCGGTCACCTCCGTCGGGGAGAAGGCGTTCTACTGTCCCAGCGGGGATTATCTTCCCTTCGCGCGCAAGGAACTGGAAGAGATCGCTCTGCCCCCCACCCTGCGTCGTATCGGGGAAAGGGCTTTCTGGGGATGCGGATACCTTAGGAGCCTCACCCTGCCGGACGGCGTGACGGAAATCGGCGACAATGCGTTTGATTCCTGCGGCAGGCTGCGCGCTTTGGTCCTTCCCGACAGCGTGACGCGCATCGGCACGGAGGCCTTTGCCGGCTGCTCTTTCACATCCTTCCATATTCCCGCCGGCGTAACGGAGATCGGCGGCTGCCCGTTCCCGATGAAGCTCAGTACCCTGACAATCGCCGAAGACAACCCCGCCTATGACCTCCGGGAAGGCGCGCTGTGCAGCCGGGACGGGGTGCTGATCTGGGTATCGAAGGCCACCGTGGGCAGTGAATACCGCGTGCCGGACGGGATCCGTCGGATCGGCAACCGTGTCTTTTCTGACTGCGGAAGGCTTGAGCGAGTGTATCTTCCGGAGGGGCTGACTGGCATCGGCAGATACGCTTTCTCATACTGCGATTCCCTTGAGGAGATCATATTTCCTGACACAGTGACCTCCATCGGGGACAACGCTTTCATGCGCTGCCGCCGGCTGAGCGGCGTCGACCTGCCTGCGGATCTGACCTTTTTGGGTATCGGCGCTTTTGAGAACTGCGAAAGCATCACCCGGGCGCATATTCCCGCCGGCCTTACCGAGATCAGCCAGAGCGCTTTTGACGGCTGCACCGCGCTGACGGACGTAGTCATTCCCGAAGGCGTCACCTGTATCCGGCTATGCGCGTTCAAGGACTGCGCCGGCCTTAAGCGCGTGACGATCCCCTCCAGCGTGCGGGATATGGATTATTACGCCCTTTTCGCCCCGAACACCGTCTGGGTCGTCACTCCCGGCAGCTTCGCGGAAACACACGCCGCGCGTATGGGCGCGGCGTGGGAATACGCAGAAATAACCCCCGCCGAACCGGCGGGGGATGGGATATAAATCCGCGTCGCCCTTGCGGGCGGAACACCGGATAAAACCGGGCCGTCCGCGGGCCGAAACCAGCTTATTCGTCCGCCTCCCGGGATTCTGCCCCGTTAGCCAGGGCACGGGCATATTTTTCACTCATATGGGTCTGGGAATACAGGTATTTTTCGCCGTTACAGTCCGCAATACATTCCCGGATGTCGGCGTAGTCGGGGTTCTCCTTCATCTGGGCGATCACCAGCTCCATTTGATCCGTTGACAGGAAGAAGGGCTGCCTTGCAAAGTAATACACCGGCGTCGGGGTGGGGAAAGCCTTGCAGTTGAAGCGCACCATTTCCGCCACCGTGCGGGCATCGTCCTTCTCCAGGGTCAGCATGGCGATCTTCGCGTAATTATGGGCCATGTTCTCCTCGGAATAATAATATACGTCTTTCTGCCCCTTGACCTCCAGGATATCCCGGCAGGTCTCGTCCGCAGTCATTTCCGCGATCAGGGCGTCCGCGTCCTCCTCATCCCCGGCGATCAGCGCTTTCGGGGTGATCAGGGCGGAACGGGAACGTTCGCGGATAAAATCCGCAAGCAGCTGCGCCTTTGTCTTCACCGGCTCGGGAGGCGCTTCCTCCTCCGGCGGGAAGGGGGAAAATGGATCCTCCACTTCGGGCAGGGATTCCATATATTCGAACAGGTCCTGCTTTTCCGCCGCCGCTTCACTTCCGGCACTTTCCGGCGGCTTTTGAACCGTGGGCTTAAACTCTCCCCCATTCATGGCAGGATCCAGCGCGTCGCTGAATTCTCCCGGGATCTCGCTGGGTTTGAGTTCCACCTCTTTGGAAAAGCCGGGTTTCCGGCGTCCGAACAATGCCATTAAAAATATCCTCCTTTGCTGAAACAAATTGAGTGAAATAAGCGGGCCTACACCGGGATCGTCCCGGGTAGGCCCGCGCGGTGGTTAGATCAGTTCAGTCCCAGTTCTTCCAGTTTGTCAGCGCAGTCCTTCAGGTCGAACTTCTCAAGGGTCGCGCGGGTGGGGATGCCGGTTTCCTTGTCCCAGCCCATGGCTTCGTACCACATATCCAGGCTCTTCTCCCAGTCCTCGCGGTCCAGCTTCACGGTGCCTTCCTCGAAGGGTTTGAAATCGGGTTCCTTGTCGAAGACCCAGTCGCTGACCCTGTCGTGGTCCTTCCTCAGGTTGGCGCTGTCCAGGTTCAGCTTGAAGCTGACTGCGGTCATCACACGCAGCAGCTGGCTGATGCGCTCTGAATCCCTTTCCTGGTCCTCACGGGTGTATTCCTCGCCGGTGACGGCGGTCATGTACTTGGCGTCCAGATCCAGGTCACCCACGTAATTGCGCTTTTTGCTGGTGGCGATGGTCATCGGGTACATCCAGTTGCACAGCGTGGCGCTGTCGTGCCACTGCTTGCCGATGAAAGCCCACTTAGCCAGCTTGATCTTGTTCTCGTTGATGGGGGTGTACTTCTTCTGGGCGTCGGTGCAGCCCTCGCCGAAGAAATGCTCCAGTACCGGCTTGGTGATCTCATTGTAGGGCGCGCCGGAAGAGCAGAAATTGATCAGGTGGTGGATCATGCAGTCACGATTGTACATCATGGAGTACAGCGTGCCGGCCTGCCAGCAGTTTTCGGGGCCGTGATGGCGGGGATAGCCGTTGTGGCCGATGTTGAAGTTCTTGGCGTTGACAAAATCGTAGAAGCTGACGCCCGCCACGTTCTTTTCGGGATCGTCCATGCCCCACTTTTCGTAAAGCCTGAAGGTGCCAAGGCCCAGATCGCTGAACAGGCCCTTGCCCAGGGAGATGCGGCGGTAGCATTCCACCACCCAGCGGGGATCGCCGGACTCCATCAGGTCCCACGGGATCTCGTCCCATTCGCCGGGATACAGCCTGTCCGCCACATCCTTCATGACGCCGGTGGAATAGGCCATGTTGAAGTCCTCGTAAAGGTTGCCGTAGTTGCACCATACGCCGTAATCGTCGGCCGCGCGGGAACCGGCACCGCCCAGGATCATCTTGGCGTCCTTAGGATCCACGAAATCGTGGGTGGAGGGCACGCTGTTGCCTTCGGCGTCCTTATGGTTGGGATACCATTCCAGCATTTTGATGATGGGCATGCAGGTGTTGGACACATGGGTGGGCAGGTCGTATTCCGCCAGGGGATCCATGTCGTACTGGGTGTAGCAGCGCACCGGGCAGGAGGCGCAGCCGCCTTGCTTGACGGTGTATTTCTCGGCGATCTCGCCAAAGTCGAATACACCCTTGTTGCAGCGCAGGGCCGCCACGTT
>JAFWWK010000261.1 GCA_017523615.1 Clostridia bacterium | reverse complement strand
TTGACTTGTTTGCAACCTTGACTCTTCCCTTGCGGATCAACTGATTGATCGTTGGCATGGAAGTACCTCCTGTAAAATGATCGGAGCCGGTATGAACGGTCTCCTCCTATAAAATCCCCGCAACCCCAGGGATATATAGTCGTTTCTTTGGATCCCGGCCTGTTCTGAAGGCACGGGACAGCTGTCCGCATATAGCAGACAACCATATTATTATAGTATCGCCGTCCGGAATTGTCAATGTTCCGGGCGGCGCTTTTTTGGAGTTTTTCAGGTGTTTTCCGGTATTTTTTTGCGGTAATTATTCCCGGCGTTTCTTTATTTTCCGCCATTATCCTCCCGCTTCGCTTCTTCCCGGTTTTTCCTTTCCTCGCCTGTCTCGCCCCCGCTGTCCTTTCCGGCCATCCGGAGGATCTCATTTCTCAGAAAGGCGCAGACGCGTTCCTTCTCATCGGCGGGAGCGTTGTCCCCGTCGTAACGGATCTCCCTGCCAAACTGGATGACCCTTTCCTTTCGGTTGGCGTAGATGGGAATGAAGCGGCAGCACTTGCCCGTCCTCCGGTAGTACAGCTGCCCGATGGTGACGAAGCCCGTAAAAAACTGTCCCACACCCTCCCTGACGTACCGTCCGTCGGAGGATGCGCCGCCGTTTTCGGGAAACACCAGGATGTTGTCCCCCGCTTCCATGGCGTCCACCGTGCTGCGGAAGGTATCCATCAGCTGCCTCGGATTTCCGTGATAGACGGGAATGGAATCCACGGACCGCATGATCCACGCTAGGATAGGACCGGCGATGCGCGTGCAGAAGGGACGGCGCAGGCGTCTGGGGATCCATTCCTGTTTTGAGAATGTGTTTTTGTAGATATACTCCGCGATCACCTGAGGATCGCACATTTCGGATGTCACCCAGGGACGGAAGGGAAAGGGGACATACAGATTGGTCACCACCGGCCCGTAGATCTCCCCGTGATTGCAGATGAACACGCAGCTGGCGTCATCATCGGCGGATACGTTTTCCCTTCCGACGACCCTGTGCCTATAGAAGGGCCGCAGGATGAAGCTCACGATCCTGATCCCGTAATGCCTGAAGCTGCGGTTGAGGAGCACGTTCTCCAGCTGCGCCTTGAGCGCCTCGTTGTTTTCGCCTTCCTCTCTGAGTTTCATGTACCTGTCCAGCTTTTTGATATGCCCTCCGGTCACGGGAAAACGAAGCACCGTGACCAGCGCGGCCGCCATGGCGGCAAACGCGGGGATCAGCATCAGGGGGCTCATCCTTTGCAGGATCTCCGCCCCGGGGAGACTGCCGTCTCCCTGCCAGAGATATTCAAGGATGCAGAGCAGGACCATGGACAGGGTCTGTCCGCCCAGCCCCGCCATCTCGATCCTTGATCGCTGCAGCCAGTCGTACGCGGAGGTCGTTGCATGCCCGACAGCAAAGGATGCGACCTTGCGCATCGCTGAATCGAAATAGTCCAGGGCACGGACGCAGACCGTGCATCCGGCGGTGCTCAGTGCAAGGCCCAGATAGGTCTCCGCCGCGCTGGGCTCGTAATAGGTACGGAAAAACAGGATCAGCCCGTACAGCCACAGCATCAGGCCGATCATCATGATGCCGAAGGATTCCTCTCCCCTGCGTTCAAAACGCTTCATGATCCTCGCGGCGGCAAACGCGGAACCGGCGGAAAGCACCGAAGCGGTCAGAAGACCGTACAAAAGCACGTTGCTCATCATCCCGGTCATGGCGTAGGTCAGGGGCATCGTCACCTGGGCCGCGAAGGTCACCGCCAGGAAGATCGCCTGGAACATCCGGTAGGCGTGGGCCTGCCTGATCCTTTCCATCTCCTCACGGTCCGTTTTTTCCCATGTGCGCAGCCTTTCTCGGTCGTGCCAGACATCGCTCCATTCCCAGATCCCCCCCAGAAGGAAACCTCCGATCATGGGAAGAGCCATGTCGGTCTTAATAAAAATAAGAAGGAGCACCGTCACCGGCACAAGGAACGCGGCCTGGATCAGGAATACCCTTGAAAAAGAACGCCGAACGCTCCTTCCCGCGACAAGGTCCCTCTCCACACAGGCCCCCGTTGCGCCTTCCCGCAGGATCAGGATCAGGCACATCGAAAAAACTGTCAGGAATCCCCGCCCGAGTATGCTTTCCTCCGAGGACGCGATCATCCACAGAAGCAGCAGGAAGGCCGGGACCAGGATGAGCGCGCCCAGCCATTTTTCCCTTCCGGACAGCACGCTGCTCCTGGGGGCGCGGAAACGCAGAACGCTGACGCTCACGACCCGCCCGAAAAGATATAGGATCCCGCCGATCAGGGGCTTGGACAGGATGGCGGAAGACACAAGGATACAGTAAAGGAAATGGTACACGGCGCTGTAGGCAAATACCTGATGGTATGCCGCCCAGCCGGTCCATTCCCGACCTGTTTCCATCTGTCCGCGTTCCGTCATGTCCTGGCCTCCTTTTGAACCACCGACATTTTATCCTATCTGCCCTGGGAATGCAAGCACCTCAGTGGCCGGTCGGGCAGTAAGAGGATAAAGATGCGTGCGCGGCCGAAGGATGTGTGGTATACTGTCGTCATATGAAAAAGCCGCTTCACGGCGTCGCAAGGAGGATCTGCTTTGATCACCTCTCAGGATACCATAGCCGCGCCGGCCACCGCGCCGGGAGAGGGCGGCATCGCCATCGTCCGCGTATCGGGCCCTCGCTCCCGGGAAGTCCTTTCCCAACTTACGGACCGCCGGGGGCCATTTGAGGACCACCGTCTCACTTATTGCCACGCCCTGGACGAAAACGGGGAGATCCTGGACGAATGTATGGCCGTACTGATGCTGGCCCCAGCGACCTATACCCGGGAGGACGTGGCCGAATTCCATCTGCACGGCGGTTTTTTTTCATCCCACCGGCTGATGGAAGCTCTCAGGAAAATGGGGATCCGCGTCGCGGAGGCGGGTGAATTCACCCGGCGCGCTTTTCTAAACGGCCGAGTCGACCTGAGCCGGGCCGAAGCGGTGATGGACCTGATCAGCGCCGGCTCCGAACGCGCCGCAAGATGCGCCGTAAGGCAGCTGGACGGCGGCGTTTCATCCTTTATCAGGTCTTGCGAAAAGGATCTGACCGGGATCATCGCCGGAGTGGAGGCCGCCATGGATTATCCCGAGGAGATCAGCGAGGAGGAAGCCTGTGCGGACCTCGCGCCAAAGACCGAAGCCCTGGCTCTCAGGCTCCGGGCGGCCTGCGATCGTCGCGGCGCGTACCTTTCGGAAAACGGTCTGGACACCGTCATCTGCGGCACCGTCAACGCCGGAAAATCATCCCTGCTCAACGCCCTGTGCGGCGAAGAGCGGGCCATCGTCACCGACATTCCCGGGACCACCCGGGACATCGTGACCGCTTCCTTCCAGTCAAACGGCGTCCGCGTCAACCTGCGGGACACCGCCGGCCTCAGGGAAAGCGTGGAGGTCATCGAACAGATCGGCATATCAAAAGCCCGTGCCGCATTGACCGGCGCGGACCTCTGCCTGGTGGTCGTCGACTCCACGCGCCCGCTGGAGGCGGAAACCGAAGCGCTCCTCAGGGATACCGCCGGAAGGGACCGCATCATCGTCCTGAACAAGACGGACCTGCCCGGGTGCCCGGAGACCCTCCGGCGCTTCGGCAAGGAAGCTGTCGCCCTCAGCTGCGTCACAGGCGAAGGGTTGGACCGGCTGCGGGACGCCATCTCCCGCTATACCCGTTATGCGGGAGAGGGGGAACTGACCAGGATGCGGCACATCTCCCTGGCGGAGAAAGCGGCCGATGCCCTGGAAAACGCCGCGAGCCTTGCGCGCGCCGGAGGCGAGCTCGACCTTTGCGCCGTCGACCTTCACGAGGCATTATCACATCTCGGCTCCATCACCGGGGACCGGGTGGACGAAAAGATCATGGACGAGATCTTTTCCCGGTTCTGCGTGGGCAAATAAGCCGGCTCCCTGCAATATCCGGCGCCTGCCGGACGGCGTCCCGGCGCAGGCTGGAAAAAGGCGGACGCGCCAAAGGGTATCACTCCCCGGCGAGCCTGGCCTCGGCCAGGAATGACCGCATCCCGTCCCCCCTCCATTCATGCCCTCCGCCGTGCACCGAATGGACGATCTCCGCGCCAAATAAACGGTAGGCTTTTCCTGCGGTCGCCAACTGTTCCCGCACGTTGGCCAGTCCGCGTTTTCCCGCCAGCGGATCGCCTGCCCCGCTTTCCACAAAGAAGGGCCGGGGCGCTATCAGCGCGCCCAATTCGCCCATGTCCGCCGTCTCAAAAAAACCGGGGATATAGTTGCACGCACAGTTCTGCGGCATTTCGATCAGCGCATCCCGGACGCCGTAAAAATACCCGCTGGTGATCGCCGCCCGGACCCGGTCGTCCAGGGCCGCAAACCACAAGGCCTGCTGCCCTCCTCCCGACATGCCGGCGCAGGCGAGGAATCCCGAAGCCTCCGGAAGCGCCAGCAGCCAGTCGGCAAGCCGCATCAGATCCCATACGGCGCCGCCTATGACCGTACGCCCGAAGCCAAGGCTCAACTGCGCCAATTCCCGATGGGAATTGCTTCTTTCAGCCGCTTCGCCGTCCCCCTGCTGTGGGAATTCCCGCCGCTCGCCGCTCCCGCGTTCGTCCGGACAGGCCACGATAAACCCGTCTTCAAGCGCTTCGCGGATGAACACGGCCTGATAATACAGCGTTTCCCTCTTCCCCCCGCCATGCCCATGAGGCACGATCAGGACGGGACAGGACGCCCAGCCAAAGGTTTCCGGTTTCATCAGAAGGAAGGGCATCGCCACGCCCGGCTCTGTCCGCAGGGTATGTTTTTCCGCCCGGAAGCCGTTTATCTCTTCTTCCCCCGCATATCCGTGTTCAAGCGCACAGGATACACACCGGCTGAGGCCGGTGATCTCCGCCAGCCTGGACCGCAGGGCCCGTTTCCATTCCGCGTATTTCGGGATGCTTTCCGCCTGATAAGCAAATTCCCTTTTCCCGTTGTCAAAAAGTTCCAGGTAGTATTTCAGCATGTCATAATACATATTCATTCCTCCAGAGAGATCGTCACCGGTCCGATAAGGCCGGAAGGTTCCATCGGCAGCGTCATGGACAGGAGATCCCGCTGCCGGTGCACAAGGGTGTTGGTGACCATGATCTTCAGATGGTTGCATCCGGGCTTTATCAGGCCTGTAACGGAAAAATCGTAGGGCGGCGCCAGGCGGACCCCCGCTTCTTTCCCGTTTATGAACACCTGCGCCGTTTCATACACTTCCCCGAGGGACAGCTTTGCCCCGGCTTGCTGTCCATGCTGCCATATAAACTGCTTTTCATAGCAGATCACACCGGAGAACCGTGGATACAGCTCCTGCCGGCCAAGATCCCCCAGGCATTTCTGCCCGGAAAGGATCTCCTCTTGCCGTCCCGCTTCCCGCAGTGATATCCGCCAGCCCTCCGCGGAGATGGTTTGCCCGGACGCATATTCCCGGGCAGGCAGGGCCTGAGGGGCTGCGCCTTCGCCGCGTTCCAGCACCAGGATCTTCATTTCATAGGGAGAAAGGGTCAGCTTCAGCGTCTCCCCCTCCGGGCACGAAAGGGATTCATCCGTCCACGGATCGTACCAAACGGCGCCTTCGGCGCTGCCTGAGATCGTCAAAACGCTGTCGATCCCCTCCGACGGGGATTCGTTGAAGAATAGCATCAGATCCGTTTTCCCGCGCACATAATGATAATACCGAAGCCATTTTTCTTCTTTGCCCGGGCAGATCTCGAAGTGCCCGTCCTTCCGCAGAGCCCCGGCCAGGCATCCTTCCTCCACGACCTGCAGCGCCTGCGGCGGAAACACATCGACGCTGCCGTCCGCCCTGAGTATTTTAGGCGCAGGTCCGCAGAATACATACACATGGATCCCCGCCTCGTGCGCCCGCATCAGCGCATCCGCCGCCTCGCCGCCGATCCAATCGCTGGAGCACACCACCAGTGCCGGGACCGTGTCGCCATCGTTCAAACACAGTCCCCCGCTCTTCATCGGCGCCTTAATGAGCACATCCGTCGGAACGACGCAGCTTTCGATCTGTCCCCGCGCCAGTTCCTTGACAGCCTTTTCAAACTGGATCACGTTCCCGGCCCATTCCTGTTCCGCGGTATACAGGACAGCCGCGCTCACACGGCTGGCGCCTCCGCTGATCAGGGACCCCACACGGTCGGCATATTCCATGAGCAGTCTGAAATACGGGTACTGGGGATTATGGCCCCGGGCGTAAAAATGCGGCGGGCAGTCCGGATCAGGAAAGGACTTCATGGTAAATGCATGCGGAACAAAATGATTGACGCCGTTGACCAGCATGTGGTCCAATATCCATTTCATCGCCTTCAGCCCTTCGGCCCACCCGTAAGCGCCGAACACTTCGCACATCGCACGGCCTTTTTTTCCGGGATCCAGCTTTGCCAGGGAAGATGCCAGCTTTGCCAGTCCGTAATGGAAAAACTCTCCGTTATACGTATTCACTCCGCCCACGGAATGAAAACGGAAATCGTCAAGCCCGGGCCGCAATTGCTGCAATACCACGTCGATCCCGGCCATATCCTGCCCCCACAAGGCGCGGAAATAATGCGCAGTACCCAGTCCGAGCTGTGCGTGGCGGCCGTCGTCCTCTATCACATGCCCGATATATTCCACACCGTGCTCACGGCACCAGTCCCCGATCTGCCCGCAGAAATTTTTCCCGTAAAGTCTGCTTACCGCGTCGGTAAAGTCCATGCGGTTCCTGGCGGACAAGGCTTCTCCCCCGACCCGGGCAAACAGGGATGCCAGGCTTTCCGCCCAGCGGCCTTTCCATTGTGATCGCAGCGCGTCCTCCAGCTCGGAGCACCAGGGAAGCACGATGTCCGGCTGTCCGGCCCGCAGATGGTGGTCATGTTCGGCTGCGCCGTTGCCGATCTCCGGTTCGTCGGAGAAAAAACCCGCGAACACATGGCCGAATTCCGTGCTGTAATGCGCGTAATGCGGTTCGTAAACCGTGTCGATAAAAAACCGCACTGCGTCGCGGTCGATGGTGTTGATATAGTTTTTCCTTCCGGAGCCTCGCCGTGTGGTTTTCAGCACCATCACGCTCCAATCGCCCGCCGGGATATCAGCATACACTTTTCCCGCCCGCACGCGCTCCGTAATATCCCTTACGTCTGACAGCGTATCGGGATGCCTTCTGTCAAGCCTGCCCATCACCACGCCGAGCAGTCTCTCTCCCGGTTCCAGATATACCATGAATGCGTTCCCCGTCAGCGGGCCCGCCACGTCTGTTCGGACGTGCGTAAGATATACTTTTCCATAGGGTGAATCGTCTGTGATCAACCCGTTGCACGATCCGGTGGGAAAGTGCGCGTCGTCCAGTACCCATACCTTCATCCGCCGTTTTTTCGCTTCATCAAGCACAACGTCCAGATCGCGCCACCACCCATCCCCCAGAAAATCAGGGTGAGGACGTGATTCGACGCATACCGCGCCGATCCCGCTGTCGAAAATGCGTGCCATGCCTTCCCTTATAAGTGCTTCCCCTTCCCCGTGCAGCCAAAGAAACGGCATGATCCTGCCCGAGGGGCGGCCGCCCATCCCTATTCCCGATAGCTCTTCCATATTTTCCTGTTCCCTCCCGCTCTGATTTCCCTTTTACCGCCGGTAAACCGGGGATCTGTCCCCCGTTTTCCGGTCCCCGGGCAAAAAACAGGGACATGCGCTGCGGCATGTCCCTGTCGATCTCGGTTTGATTATGCCAGCTCCGAATGGAGTTTTTTGAACTTGGCGGATTTCCCGTCCAGCACGGCAAAGGAATCCTCCGACGGAACGTCCTTTATGCCGGACTCGATGTAATTGCGCAGCACGCCCACCAGCACGAAGGGCCGAATGAACGCGGAATGGATGATGCTCCACAAAATGAACCCGGCCAGACCGGCGCAGATCCACATCAGTGTGTTCGGATCGGTCATGGAAGCGGAGACCGTACTCTCCGCCCTGGCAGCCGCTTCCGCCACTTCCGCGGCCAAACGGCTGAACAGGGCCGGGAAGCCGGACGCGATCAGGTAGAAGACGCCCGTAAAGGTGCCGCCGATCAACACAAGGGACATCAGGCCCATGCCGAACACTCGGCCCATGTTCTTCGCCAGGGTCTTCCCGTGCCGGAAGAACAGCACCGCGCCTTCGCATGTCGCTTTTGCCGCTTTGACTTCCTTCCTGTAAAACACCCATCCGAGGCAGCAGTCGCTCAGGTAAGCGATGACCACCTCGACCGCGATGGAAATGGCGCTGCCGATCGTCTTTCCGGTGTCGCCTCCGAGTTTTTCACCGATGGAAACGATCCCTCTTCCCAGCTGGCGGAAGATACCGCCGATGATCCTGGTAACGGTAAAGAACACGGCGACGGTGACAAAACGTTCCTTCACCGCTTTTTTCCCCTCGCCGATCACATCCTGGGGAAGCGAGCCGTCGGACACCGCTTTCGTCATCATGGCGATCTGTCCGGCCTTATAGATATAGGAGATATAGCGCAGGAATACCGCCACAGCGATGATCCCCACCAGGATGCCGATTCCAAGTCCCACCAGACCTTTATTCGCCAGCTTTTCAGACAGCGCGTATCCTGCGCCGCCCAGGGCGGCCAGGATCAGGAAAGCAAGCATATCCCACAGCATGCGGCGTATGGAAAAGCCCACTGTTTTCCGGTAGATCTCCTTGTTGTTCATCATTGCTCATCCCCCAGCCCGATCATTTCGAGTTTGCAAGCTTGTTCAAAATATATGTAAACGACCGTCAGGTCATTTTACATCCTTCCGGTCGAACACCCGGATCGCCAGCAGCAGGAAAACGCCTCCCCATCCGATGGAGACCGCCAGGGCTTTGACCGTATCCAAAGGATACTGGCTGATCACGACGTCCGGCATAATATTGGCAATATTGGTTCCCTGCCCGAAGAGCGGTTTCAGGCCCTCGTTGATCCCGGCGTAGAACAGCCCGGTAAGTCCCATGCCGAAAAGAACGGCCAGGGTCATTCCCAATGATTTGCTGTGCAGCGTGGCGACCATCAGCAGCAATATGGCGCTGATGCTCTGGAGCAGCATCATCTTGAGCACCAGGATGCGGATGCTGTCCAGCAGATTGCTGTCCGGGGTGATCTTCTTGACGATCAGGCAGCCGATCACGTTCCCGATGATCCCGGCCGCGGCAAAGATCAGGTTGTGCACGATCGCCGCCATGAACTTGGACAGGACCGTAAAGCCCTTCAGCGGCATCTGGCCGGCAATGTTCTTGACATACCCGTTTTCCACATCCGCATAGAAAAAGTAGCACAGCGAGAGCAGCGTAATCATCATGCCCATCATGGGAAACGGATTGGTAAGGATCCTGGAAAAATTCACTTCTGTGATAAAGGTCTCGTTGATCTCATTCGACAGCGACTTGGCCACCATGAACAGCACCTTCTCCAGCGGCGCGCTGCTCAGTGCCAGAACAAACGCCAGGATCAGGCAGACGATAAACGCCTTGGATTTCCTCATCCGGTACAGGTCCATCCTGATCAGGTTAACCATTGTGTGCACCTCCGGTCATACCAAGATAGTACTCCTCGAGGGTCATCGTGCGCAGGTAGATCTCTTCCAGGCCGATCCCCGCCTGGACGATGGCCCTGGAGATCTCTTTCCGCCTGTCCGTCCCTTGTGCGATCCGGAGGCTTCCGTCCGGCTCGTGGGACGCGCCGCGGATGTTCATTCCTTCCAGCAGGCGCAGCGTTTCGGGGGTGTTGTCAGTACGGATGATCAGGCTGCTCCCGCTGCGTTCATGCAGTTCTTCCACGCTGAATTCATCCAGCAGCGTCCCTTCATGAATAACGCCGTAGGCGTCGGCGACCTTTGAAAGCTCGTCAAGGATATGGCTGGAGACCATGATGGTGATGCCCTTCTCATCCCGAAGCTTTGCCAGTGTCTCGCGCACTTCGACGATCCCCTGCGGATCCAGGCCGTTGATCGGTTCGTCCAGGACGATCAGTTTGGGATCGCCCACAAGCGCCAGCGCGATGCCCAGGCGCTGCCGCATTCCCAGGGAATAGGAACCGGCTCCTTTCTTTGCGTCGGTGTTTTCCAGGCCTACGGTCCTGAGCAGCTCCTCCACGTATCCCTTCGGCCTGATCCCCATGCCGATGCATTTGATCTTCAGGTTCTCATAAGCCGAAAGCCTCGGATACAGACCGGGATGCTCGATCAGAACACCCACGTTCTTCAGCATCATCCGCATCTCGAACCCGGTTTTGCCAAACAGGGAATAGCTGCCCCTCGTCGGTTTTGACAGGCCGCTGATCATGCGCATGATGGTGGTCTTGCCGGCGCCGTTCCTGCCGATCAGGCCATAGATCTGCCCTTCCTTTATGTGCAGGTTGACATCCTTGGCCGCTTCCTTCTGACCGTATATCTTCGTCAGATTATTGGTTTCCAGGATATACTCCATGCCTCATCCTTCCTCCTTCTGTCCGGAAACATGAACGGTATTCTAAAATAAGAATGCCCGTTTGTCAAATAAAAACCCGACTTTATCCTGCTTTGGGTTTCATTCTGCCCCCTTCGCGTCAGCCACGGGGATCAGGACGCGCATGCTCTCGTTGTCCGCAATACATGAATAGTCATAGACGATGGCGTCAGTGTCACATTCCAAAGCGCTCCGTTGACAATGGTGTTATCCAATATATTTACAGGGCTTTCCCGCCTTTAAAAAGGCCCGGACCATCTGATCCGCCTGTTTGGAGGTCACGTTGAAATTGTTCAGGCACTGAACAGCCAGCGTGGAACAGCGGATTTCTTTCCAGTCATCCGAATAGTCGGATCCTTCCAAGATCGGCCCGTAGTTTCCGTTGGTCTCCCATTGATCCTGCGCGATCTGCCACAGCCAGGAACCGTATTCCTTGTTTTTCACCGTTCATTTGTTGTCCGGGAAAGTCCCCGCCGCAGTTGGATCCAGCCAGAAGATTGGTGAAACTGACATCAAAGACGGCGGGAACACCCTGGGAATCGGTGTATTCATACTCTTGGTGCAGTAGCGGGAAACCCGGGCGACGGGGATGCAGATTATGCTGATGATATTATGGCCGATGAAGGCCGGATCTACAATTCCCCCGCATCCTTCAAGCTCCTTTTTTTCTCCATTTTGTCTCCCGGGGCATTGAATTTGCCGCTTTTTTCTGTTATGATTATTCAAGGTTCCGAAAATAGCGGCCGTTCCGGGCCGCAGCCACATCCGGTAAGTTCTTTTCCTGTGTCCGGCCCCTGGCGGACATGACGATTGGCGTTTTTTACTTACGTAAGGCAGGAACGTCATTTTTTCTTTATAGCATCGGGAGGCTTTTGCATGAGCGACAATTATGAATCGATGACGGTTGTCGAATTGAGAAAAACGGCGAAGGAGCTTGGGGTCAAACTGCCCGCAGGCTCCAATAAGCAGGCTATCATCGACCTCATCCGGGAAAAGACCGGCCCCGCCGAAGGCGGCGAGCCCGTTCAAACCGTGATGAACGTGGAAGAGAGCGCTCCCGCCGCGCCCCCCGCGCGCAAGGTGCGCACCGCTTCCATCATTACCGACGACGAGGACGAAGATACCCCGGTGCTCACCGTTTACTCCAGGCCGGGCCCCGGCCGTCCTGCCCCTTCACCCGCTCCTGCCCCGGCGCCTTCACCCGCTCCTTCCTCCGCGCCCGAAAAAAGCTCCACCCTTTCTTCGATCTCCAGCAAAGCGCCTGCCTTTACATTGGAAGGCTCTCGTTCCTGGCACAATCCGCGGAGCTATCAGCCCAGTTACTCCTCTCCGCGGCCCGCCCAGGGGGGATGGAACTCCGCTTCCCGCGGATATGAGCGTCCCCAGGGGGACAGACCCTACCGTTCCTCTTCCTATACACCGCCGCGGCCGGAACCCTCCTATGCCGCACGTTCCCAGGCGCCCGCCGCTCCGGTGAACCGTTTCGGTCCCGACTCCGCGGGGTCAGAAACGCCTTCCTTCGGGCCGGATCTCAGGCCAACCGTTCAGGTCCGTCCGGAGCTCCCCTCCCACAGAGAGGAGCCTTCCTACCCTCAGCAGGATATGCAGAGGAACGATCCGGGCCCTTCCTCCGCCGTCAGCGAAATGCTCGCGACCGGCGAATGCGGCGACAGCGCCGGTGTGCTCGAGATCCATCCCGACGGTTATGGGTTCCTGCGCACCGCCAGCCTGGCTCCCGGGAAAAACGACGTTTATGTTTCCAACGCACAGATCCGTCGGTTCAACCTCCGCACCGGGGATCATATCACCGGCAAGACCCGTCCCCAGAGGGAAGGCGACCGCTACAGCGCTCTTTTGTATATCACCCAGGTCAACGGGAATCCGCCGGAGGAAAACACCCAGCGGCCCGCTTTCGAAAGCCTGACCCCGATCTATCCCCTCAAAAAGATCGCCCTTGCCCCGCAGGATCCCTCCAATACCCTTTTCAAGGCCATCGACCTCCTGTGCCCCATCGGTTTCGGACAGCGGGCCGCCCTGATGTGTCCCACCGGCAGCGGCAAGACGGATTTCCTGATCTCCCTGTCGGAAGCGATTGCCAAGGGATATCCCGAGGCCAGGCAGATGGCGCTCCTTGTGGACGAAAGGCCCGAGGACGTGACCGATTTCAGGGATCGCTTCAAGGGAGACGTGATGCACTCATCCATTGATTCGACGATCGAAAACCATATCCACGCGGCGGAGCTTTGCCTTGAGCGCTGCATGCGCCTGGTGGAACAGAAAAACGACGTCGTCCTCTTCCTGGACAGCCTTACACGGCTGTGCCGGGTGTTGAACAGCGCCGCGCCGGTTTCCGCGCGGACCCTGGCCGGAGGCCTGGCCGCCGGCTGCACCCAGAAGGCCAGGAAGCTTTTCGGGTCGGCCCGGAACACCAGGGAAGGCGGGTCGCTGACAGTGATCGCCGTCCTGTACTCCCCCGCTCCCACCCCGCTGGACGAAGCGATCCTGGAGGACTTCAAGGGGACCGGGAACATGGTCCTGACCCTGCTCAAACCCGGAAATGAAAATGTTTTCACACCCGCGGCGGACATACCGCATTCTTTCACCCGCAAAGGCGAACTGATGCTCACGGATCAGGAGACCACCGTGGCCGGGATGCTCAGGGAGCATCTTGCCGGTGCCGACCGTCCCGACCTGGTCCTGAAGGAATTCTTCGAATCCCGCTGAGCCGAGCCTGCCGCAAGTTGGACCCGCGCGTCATTCCGATCCGGAGGCGCGCGGGTTTTCTATATAAAAAACAAGACCCGTACGCTGCTTTCGCACCGCACGGATCCTGCCTGTAAGAAGGGGAGAGAGGATGAGCATTTCTGCTCACAATTGAATTATAATGTATAATAATGAACATTTTTTGAACACAAAATGAAAAAACAGCAAATTCCCCAACCGTCATTCCTCCCTGAGGGGGCGTTTGGAAGGGATCCCGTTCCGCCTGGGGTATTTCTCCGGCGTGGTCGAAAGCTTCCTGTAGATATACAGCGTCCTTTCAGCGTCCGCCTCACGGAAACTGAGCGTTTCCCCCGCTCCAAAGCCGAGCATGTTGGCCGCGTGATCGCCGTCCCGCCGTTCTTCCATATCCGGCGCTCCCTTCCAGCAGACGCATTTCCCGCCGATTTTAGTCAGCGGCGCCAGGTATTCGCACAGCACGTTCAGGGGCGCCACAGCCCGGGCGACAGTCAGGTCGAAGGATTCCCTGAGCGCTTCCCGCCTTCCGGCGTCCTCGGCCCGGACGTGAATGACCTCCGCGTTCTTAAGATCCATCAATGAAATGCAGTCTCTTAAAAATGCGCAGCGCTTCTCCTGGGCTTCGATCAGGCAAAAACGTACCCCGGGACAGAATACCGCCAAGGGAAGTCCGGGAAAACCGGCGCCGCTTCCCACATCCGCGGCGCGGCCTTCCCTCGGGATGGTGCCCGGATACGCGAGAGGCATCAGGGAATCCGCAAAATGCCTTTCCGCCGTCTCCCCGTCCGGAACGCTGGTCAGGTCCATCACGGCGTTCTTTTCCTTTAAAAACCTGCGGTATGCCTCCAGCCGTTCGATGCCCTCCGGATCCCACGGGATCCGGTATCTGTCCAGGGCTTCCCTGATCTCCATATCTCTCCGCCTTTCGCTTGTTTCACCGGTCAGTCCGGCGGTCCCGGGACGCGTCCGCGCCGCGCCGGTAAAGGATGCGCAGCATCAGCGCTTCAAGGGCGCCGTCCTCCTCCTGCGCTCCGGATTTCACCGCGTATTCGGTCTCCACACAGTCCCTGCACATGTCCCCGAGGCTCTCCGGGGAATAATCCCTGCCGATGCGCAGTGACGCGCGGACCGCGAACTCCGGCATGCCCAGGCGGGACGCCGCCTCATACGTCGGGACACCATCCCCGGACATTTCCCGGCAATACCGGACCCGCCGGCACTCCTCCGCCAGCAGCGCCATGAGTTTTGCGGCGGATTCGCCGCAAAGCTTCAGTTCCCGCCGGATCCTGAATGCTTTCAGCCCGTCACCGGAAAGAAGGGCTGACGCCAGGTCGAAAACCCTGGCCTCGCTGGACTGGGAACAGACAGCCTCCACGTCCGCCGCGGTCACTTCTTCCCCGTCGGTATAGGCTGCCAGCTTGCTGATCTCGCCTTCCAGGGTATACATGTCCCTGGTGCAGCGGAACCACAGCATGGACATGGTCTCCCGGGTGATGATCCTGCCGTATTTTTTCAGTTCCTTCGCCGTCCATTTCGTAAGATACCCGTCGTCCGGACGTATAAAATCGACGCACAGGGCTTTTTTCTGCAGCATCTTTTTGAACCGCCTTTTCCCATCCGCTTTCCCGCGCACGAAAAAGACGATGCACACGCCCTCCTGGGCATGGGGAAGATAATTATCGAGCCTTTCGAAGGCCGTATCCTCGTCATAGTCCCTGGGCTTGCCCGAAAGCATGGCGTAATCCCTGATCACAAGGACGCGCCTGTCCGCCATGAAGGGGACCGTTTCCGCGCAGGCGATTATTTCATCCGGCGCGGGGTCGCGGAGGGTCGTCACGTTGATCTCCGGAAACCGGTCCCCCACCGCCGCGGCGATCAGCTGCTCAAGGGCCTTGTCCTTGGTATATTCCTCCTCGCCCTCAAACAGGCAGCACCGGTGGAACCGGCCCGCCCGGATATCCGCAAAAAAGGATATATAATTATATTTACTGCTTTCCGTCATTTTGTCCCCTGATCGGAGAAGCCGTCCCGTAAAAGGCGGCATCCCGTGTTGTCCGGTCGCCGGTGGATCCGGAAAAAACCTTCTGTCAATTCTGCGCTTTCGGCAGGTACGTCTCCGCCGCCGCGCCGCCGCTGTCAAGGCAGAAGGTCAGGCAGCCGCTTTCGTCCGTCCTGTAGACCGCGCAGCCCGTCTCCTTCAGGCGCTCGACGGTGGCTTCCGCCGGCAGCTTCATACCGCTCCGGCAGGTGATCACCGCGATCTTCGGGGTCACGATATCAAGGAACTTTTCCCCTGTGGAAGAAGCGCTTCCGTGATGAGCCACCTTCAGGATATCCGCGTCCCGGGCGGCGTATGTTTCGTAGGTCCCGCTCAGGTCACCGGTGAAAAGCACCTTCACACCCTCCGCTTCGCACATAAGAGTCAGGGAATAATCGTTGGCGTCCGCCAGGGGACGCACAGCTCCCCCTTCGGGCCACAGGACCTCGAAGCGGGTCCTGGCCGTCGTGAAAACATCCCCCGCGCGCACGAAGGCCATCGGGATCCCCCTCTCCCGGAGCATCGTCATCACCGTATACCCCAGGGCGTCGATCTCCACGTCCTCCGCACCTTCCGGAAGGATCACGCGCCCGATGCCGACGCCGCCCTCCATCAGGTCGATCAGTCCGCCGCAGTGGTCCGCGTGCAGGTGGGTCAGCACCACCGTGTCCGCCTGCCTGCCCTCTGAAAGAAGGTATGACCTGAGGTCGCCCCCGTCCTCACCGCAGTCGATGACCACCGTTTCCCTTCCGTCAAGGATCAGGGCGCAGTCCCCCTGACCCGCCGAAAGCTGAAGATATCTGACCCTCGGATCGCCTTTTGCCGCAAAGGCGCCCGATGCCAGTATCAGCGCCGCCGCCGCGCAAAGAACGCGGGCGCGTTTTCTCATCACCGTATAATCCGAGACGGCAAACGCCGCGGCGCACAGCGCCGCGATTGCCGCAGCCGGCGCCGCGGGAACGGTCACCACCCCCACGCCATGGGCGGACCAGGCGGAGAAAAGCCCTTCCAGGGGACTGAGGCACGTATGCAGGATCCCGGCCAGGAACTGTCCCGCCGAAAGCCACACACAGCCCACCGCAAACACCGTAAGATACGCCGGCAGCAGGACACCCATGGCCAGGCAAACCGGCGGGCTCAGAAGAAGGCCAAGGAGCGCCAGGGAATGGTACGCGCCCGCAAGAGGAAGGGCGACTCCGGCAGCCGCCCCCCAGGATGCGCCCAGGGCCGACGCCAAACCGCGCCCCAATGGGCGCAGCGCCCTGGAAATGGGACTGGAGAGGATCGTGATCCCGATCACGGCGCAGAAGGTCATCTGGAACCCAGCCGAAAACAGGCTCAGGGGCGATATGAGCAGGAGCACGATCAGCGACGCCGACAGGACGGTCAGCGGGTCAATAGACCGGCGGACCCAGTGCCTCCCCTCTCCCAGGACCAGGAGGATCGCCGCCCGGCACACCGGATGGCTGAAATCCAGCAGGGCGCAGTAAAACAGCATAAAGCCCGCCAGCAGCATCAGTCGAAGCCAAGGCGGCGCCGACGCCTTCTTCAGGATAAACAGGAGCAGGGCGCCGATCAGGCCCACGTGCAGGCCGCTGACCGCCAGGATATGGGCGATGCCCAGGTCGGAAAAAGCCTGCCTGGTGTCCTCGCTCAGCCTGTCCCTCTCCCCCAGCAGGAGAGCCTGAGGCCATGGAGCGGAATCGCCGAAGATCCGTTCCATTTCTGCGCTCAGCTTGAGCCGCACACGAAGCAGCCTGCCCGAAAAGTCCACGTCCGCCTCCCGGACCAACGTCGGGGAGGAACAGCCGGAAACGGCGCAGTCAAAGCCGTTCTGCCTCAGATAAAGGGAAAAGTCGAATCCCCAGGGGTTCGTCCGGCCCGAGGGCCGGTACACGGTGCCCGCAAAGGTCACCCTGTCCCCGTCAAAAAGCGTCCGCCCCAGTTGATCGATCTCTTCGTCGTCATAGGGCCGGAACGTCCAGTAGACCCTTCCAAGACGGATATGCCTTCCGGTCATATCCACCGCCTCCACATCCCTGAGAGAAGCCCGGTAGGATCCGTTATCGCGCCTGACCACCTCGCCCGACACATAGCCTTCCGCCACATAACCCCCGGCGGGGATATCATACGGCCGGGCCGCATATCCCGCGTACAGGGCGGACAGGGAAAATACGACGGCGACGACACCGGGGAACACGTCTTTTTTCAGCCTTGATAAAAGCAGGATAAGCAGCGCGCCCATCGCGGCGGACCCCGCCATGATCCCCGGCATGAATCCCACGGTCCTGCCGGCCAGGATCCCCAAACTCATGGACAGCGCCGCTGAAACCAGCGGCCGTCCTTTCCAGAACGGAGAGGGGCGCATTCCCCACATCACCTGCCTTTATTCCAGATGATACACTTTGCCCACCCTGTCCCGCCAGGCCAGGTCCACCGCAAGATCCCGGTCCGGAACGATCCCCCTTGACGCCGCCATGGCGCAGACGGTCTCATGGGCTTTTTCCGGGGTATTGTTTTCATGGCTCAGGTGCCCCAGCACCACGTGCCTGGTGCCTGCGTCGTACAGTTCCATCACGGCCCGGGCACAGTCGTCATTGGACATATGACCCGTCCTGCCACGGATCCTGGCCTTCAGCGCGGCTGTATAGTGGGGATTGTCCCGCAGCATATCCGGATCGTGGTTGCTTTCGATCAGGACCAGGTCCGTCCCGGAAAGGATCTTCAGGGTCTCTTTTTTCATATATCCCATGTCCGTGGCAACGGCGATGCTGCGCCCGCCGCCCCAGATACGGAATCCCACAGGCTCCGCCGCGTCATGCGAGATCGGAAATGGTGTCAAACTGAGGTCCCCGATATAAAAGTCTTCCCCGCATTCGATGTCCCGCCTTAAGGAAGCGGGGTACTCCCCCACGGAACGCGGCATGTTCCGCCAGGTCCCGGGGGTACAGAAAACGGGGATATGATATCTGCGCATCAGAACGCCGATGCCCTTCACATGATCGATATGCTCGTGCGTCACCGCCACGGCCGAGATCCGGGAGATATCCGCGCCGATGGAAGAAAGCGCGCCTTCGATCGCCTTTCCAGACAGTCCTGCGTCCACCAGCAGGGCGGTAGAGCCGCAGGATACATAGGCACAGTTGCCGGAGGATCCGGAAAACAGGGAACAGAAAACCATCGGGCCTGTCCTTTCTTGCTGATCTTCCAAAGTAATAATCCAAAGCTCATTATACCGTTGTTTTTCGGACATCACAACCCCCCGTTGTGCAAAAAACACGGCTCACGCATGAATTAAGAGTCTGTTCATATTGTGACATATTTGTTACGAAATATTACAAGAGTATTACCAAAAGGATTTATCACCCGTCATGTCGAAAGATAAAGCGAGGTGATGGAGATGAAGAAGTACTTTGAAACGTTAACAGATACGCGGCAGCAGGCGAAAGTACGGC
>JAFWWK010000260.1 GCA_017523615.1 Clostridia bacterium | reverse complement strand
GCCGCCCACCATGATGCAGTCGCAGCTTCCGAAGCCGCCGGGGATCCAGTCGGTCAGGTCCACCCGCTGCTCGAAGGCCGTCACCGGTGGGGCGGGGAAGGCGTTGGCCTTCTCGGTCAGGTACCGGACGTAGGCCTCCGCGGTCGCGATCATCTCCGGGTCGTAGTGCTCCCGGGCCTGCAGCATTTTGAGCGCCGCGTTGAAGGTCCGTTTGCTCAGTCTCCCGAAGCGCTCCGTCGCGTACAGCTCGCAGATCTCGTGGGCCAGGGTGCCCTCCTCCGCGTACCTGGACGTTTCGGAAGGGAACTGCTGCTCAAACCTCGGGGCCGCCGTGCACTTTAGCCAGCGGTGCGCGCTGCTGGGGCTCAGCATCGAATGCGCGCTGGGTGACGCCATATGTCCACCTCCTCACAGTTCAGCCCCGAGGGCGATCAGGTCGGCCGCCAGCTGCCCGTACACGTCCGGCTTCAGCTCGGTGATGGCCTGCACCTTGTACTTGTCGTTCAGCAGGGCGATCAGCTGGTCCATCTTTCCGGCCCCGCAAAGCGCCGCGCCGGCCTTCGAGATGTCGTTGAATGTGTAGGTCCTTTCGGGCACTGCCTGGGGCGCGGGGGTCGCCGGCCTGTTCTCCGGCTTCGGTACGATGGGCGCAGGGGCCGGTTCCGCGGGCTTCGCTTCTTCCGGATCTGTGGGGCTTGTGGTTTTTTCTTCGCATACGGCGATTCTTTCCACGGGGGCGGGGATGCTGCCCGCTTCGCGGATCGCCGCCGCCAGGGCGTTGATCGCCTCCGTCAATTCGGGGATCCGGATCATGATCTCAAACATGATTTTTCATTGCCTCCCTTTTCCATCTCTCAAAATCCTCGATGTTCTTTGGGTCTGCGTAGAATTGTTCCGCTTCGGCCAGGATCGTTTTGCACAGCAGCTTCAGGTCGACCTCGGGGATCCCGCGGTATCCTGATCTGTTTGTGCTGCGGTCCACCGCAGGATCCTTTGCGCCGGTCATGTGGGTTCACTCCTTTCGGGGGCTGTGCGGGTCAAAAGTCAGGCGGGCTCTTTCCGGCGGAAAACAAACTTGAAATTGTATTCGGGGAACATCGTGTCCATGATCAGCTCCGCCTGGCCGAAGGTAAATTCGCTTTCGCCGTTGAGCTTCAGGGAAACCGTGTTCCTGTGGACATTGAGCAGCTTGGCCATCGCGTCGATGCTTATGCCCTTTTGTGCCATGAGGGCCAACAGATTCTCGTACATATGGGACCTCCTTTCTGAAAAGTGTGCAATTTCACACCCCACGCGGACATAATAGCATGCACTTGCACTCTTGTCAATCATAAATTTTGCATTTGCACTCTTTTTTGTTGACGGCTTTCACAGCATGCGGTAAAATATCCTTGAAAGGAGGGAGGCATATGATCGGCGAAAAACTCGATACCCTGCTCAAGGCAAAAGGGATCCGGCCGGGCACGCTGGCCAAAATGACCGGCATCCCGAAAGAGACAATCTACTCGATCATCAAGCGGAACAACAAGCGCATTAACCTGTCGAACATGGAGAGGATCGCGGAAACACTTGAAGTCCCGATGGAATATTTCCTGTCCGGAGACGACGCGGATCCCGCACAAAAAGAAAAGCCCGACATCCCTGAGGATGACGAGCTTGAAGAATTTGTGCAGTTGTTCGACCAGCTCACCGACGAGCAAAAGTCATTTATTCTGTCTTCGATGAAAGGGATCTTAGCAGGGAAATGATCTTCTTTCGGTCTTCCTTGCCCAGCTGGCGGAACAGGGCCGCGGCCTGCTCGGTCGTGCTGGGCTTTTCTTTCTTTTCCGGCTTTCTGACGTTTTCCATGTTTCTGCCTCCGTTCCGTCCAGGCGCGGCTGGACTTGTTTATGCTCAAGGTGATTAGCATTCTGAGGTGGTGAACTATGACACTTGGAGAATTAGTCAGGCGATATCGCACAGAGTCCGCCAGCTTCCTGAGACTTTGAAGCTGTCTCATTTTGATCTTCTGAAAGTAACAGTCGACGGCGTAACCAGGCGATGACCCGAGCCATCTCTTCCGTGGTAGGGCTTCATGAGTTCAAGTAGTAGCGATGCTTTGATCACGACGATCACCTCCACCTGAAAAATACCACAACACCGCGCCATTACGCAATATAAACGGGGACATATCACACTTATTTAATATTTGTTACGCTTATTTATCCAGATTTGTATCACTAATTTCGGGTATTCCAAAAAACGCTCATTTTTGAGGGCCTCCGTGCCGGGAGAAAACGCCATGAAGAACGCAAAAGAGCGGGCCGTGATCTACGCCCGATACTCATCCCACAATCAGACGGAGCAGTCCATCGAAGGCCAGCTGGCCAAGGGCCACGAATTCGCCGCTGCCCGGGGCTACACCGTCGTGCATGAATACTGCGATCGCGCCGTCAGCGGCCGCACCGACAACCGTGAGGCCTTCCAGCGCATGCTTTCGGACACGTCCAAGCACCAGTTTGACGTGATCATCGTCTGGAAGGTGGACCGCTTCGGCCGCAACCGCGAGGAGATCGCCTTTAATAAACACCGCTGTAAGGCCAACGGCGTCCGGGTGGAATACGTCGCAGAGAACCTCCCGGACAGCCCGGAAGCCGTGATCCTGGAAAGCGTGCTGGAGGGCATGGCGGAGTATTATTCCCTCCAGCTGTCGCAGAACGTCAAGCGCGGACAGCTGGAATCCGCGCGGAAATGCCAATACGTGGGCGGCCTCATGCCCCTGGGCTACCGCGCGGATCCGGAAACCATGCGCTACGTTCCCGACGAAAAGACCGCCCCGGTCGTCCGCCTGATCTTCGACATGTACGCCAAAGGCGCCATCGAAGCGGAGATCATCCGGCACCTCAATGAGCATGGCTACCGCACCCCGCGGGGCAAGCCCTACACCAAGTCCGCCCTGGCCACTGTGCTGCACAACGAAAAATACATCGGCGTGTACACCTACCGGGCCGAGTCCGAGACGATCCGCGTCGAGGGCGGCGTTCCGGCCCTCATCGACAAAGACACTTTCGACAAAGTGCAGGAGCTCATGAAGATCCACCGCCGCGCCCCGTCCAGCGCCTGGACGAAACAGGACTACATCCTCTCCGACAAGCTCTTCTGCGGCCACTGCGGCACCCGCATGGTGGGGGAGTCTGGCTTCTCCCACACCGGCGTCAAGCACTCCTACTACGCCTGCCAGCAGAAGCGCAAGGAGCACAAATGCAATAAAAAATCCGTCCGCCAGGACTGGATCGAGGGCATCGTGATCGAGCACGTCAAATCCCTCCTGCAGGACACCGAGCTCCTGGAGCTCCTGGCCGACAAGG
>JAFWWK010000259.1 GCA_017523615.1 Clostridia bacterium | reverse complement strand
CAGAACGATAAATTCCTTGTCTTCGATCTCGAGGTTGAAATCGCTCACCGCGGTGACGCCGCCGGCATAGACCTTGTAAATATGTTGCAGAGATACACTGGACATTCTTCATACCCTCCTCAATGTGATCGGCTGAGGGCAGGGCCCCTCAACCTGTGTCTGAAAGTATTATAATCCCTGCCCCCCCAAATTGAAAAGCCACAAGACTTCACAAATATTTACGGTTTTGTTTGTGCACAAACTGTATCTTGTGGTATGATTATCCCCTGTTTTGTCCAAAGTTGACAAATCATATATAATATAGAAAACGATACTTCATCCTCAGGAGGGAGAAAGGCATGTCAGAACAGGTAAAAAAACTGGCGGATTATTTAAAAAACGCCCGGTCCGCCGTCTTTTTCGGCGGAGCCGGCGTATCCACCGAAAGCGGCATCCCCGATTTCCGTTCCACCGACGGGCTGTATAGGCAGAAATGGCGCTATCCCCCGGAGACCATCATATCCCACTCCTTCTGGCAGCGCTGCCCGGAGGAGTTCTACCGTTTTTACAGGGAAAAACTCCTGTATCCCGACGCCCGCCCCAATGACGCGCACATTGCCCTTGCCCGTCTTGAAAAAGCCGGATTGATGGACGCGGTGATCACCCAGAACATCGACGGCCTCCACCAAATGGCCGGAAGCGTCAACGTGATCGAACTCCACGGGACCGTCCTTGAGAACCGCTGCACCCGCTGCGGGAAAAAGACCGGGCCCGAAGCCATCCTCGCCCGGGAGGGCGTGCCCAAATGCGAATGCGGCGGGATCATCAAGCCCCTGGTGGTGCTCTACGAGGAATCCCTTCCCGCGGACGCCCTGGAAAAGGCCGCGCGCGCGGTGGACAGGGCCGATCTGATGATCGTAGGCGGCACATCCCTGTCCGTATGGCCCGCCGCAGGCTTCGTCCAGTCCTTCTCGGGCACACTGGTGATCATCAACCGCTCCCCCACCCCCCAGGACCGGCGCGCAGACCTGGTCATATCGGATTCCGTGGGCAAGGTGCTCAAGGAGGCGGCGGACCTGATTTTGTAACAATTCCGTGATAAATTCGGGGGTAAAAGGGACTCATTGCCGACCTGACCGTAAAACATTTGACTTTTATCTGTAATAATGATATAAATATAGATGGTCTTTTCGGTACCCAATAAACCCCGATGGAAGGTGAACCGCATGGCAAAAGCTAAGAAGGATTCCTATAAAAAGCTGATCCGCATCGCCGTCATCCTGGCCGTGCTGGCCGTCATTTTCGGCGCGGGCCACGTCTGGCTCACGCATCTGTACGAAAACGAGAAGGCTGCCGCGGAAACCGCCAGGGGCGAGCGCAACGCCGCCCTGATCCGTCAGCATCAGCAGGCCACCAGCGAATACCAGGCGGCCCTCAGATCATCGGAGCCGACCGCCGTATGGCCCACCCCCACGGGCATCGGCTGGGAGGTGGTCGACCTGAGCGAGTTCCCCCTCACCACCGCCACCCGTTCCTATACCGTCACCCGCTCCGAGCTCATCAGCGGAGGCATGCTGCTGCTCAACCGCTGGCATTCCCTGCCCGCCGATTTCCCGGAAAGCGAGGTCGTTTCCATCCAGTCCGTTGACAAATCCATCCCGGTATCCGGCTCCAGGGTCAAGCTGTTCCCAAGCGCCATCGCCGCCATCAGCGAAATGCTCAAAGGCGCCGCGGACGAGGGCTACGAAAACTTCGTGATCCAGAACGGCTACCGCACCATGGCGGAGCAGACCGCTTTATACCAGGACCGGGAAGCCCAGTATGCCTCAAGCTTCAGCGGCGACGCCCTGAGGGAAAAGGTGACCGCCTCCGTCAATTATCCCGGGACCAGCGAATATCAGAGCGGCCTGTCCTTCAACGTCGAGCGTTGGAAAAAGAACGACGCCGAATTCAACTCCCCAAAGTTCCACACCACCGAACACAGCGACTGGCTGCTGGCCAATTCCTGGCGCTACGGCATCGTTTTCCGTTTTCCCGTGACCAATTACCCCAATTCCACCGTGACCGACAAATCCTTCAAGACCGGCGAGAGCAAGTCCCTGATGATCTATCGTTACGTTGGCAAGGGCAACGCGGCCGCCATGCACACGATGGATTTCTGCATGGAGGAATACATCGAATACATGATCGCCCATCCCCACGTGGCCGTATATGAGGACGGCAACCTCCGCTATGAGATCATCCGCGTTTCCGGAGGGGACACCTCCTCAGACGCGACCGTCTACGTTTCCTCCGCCTGCAAGGAGGTTTCCGCTTCCACCGATAATATGGGCGGCATCATCGTTGTGATGTCCTACTGAACCGAATCCGATAAGGGAGGCGTTCCTTTATGAGCGAAGTATTTCATCCTCGTTTCTCCGTCACCATGGAAAACGGCGGAGTCATGTCCGGCGAGCTTTATCCCGAATGCGCGCCCCAATCTGTCGGCAATTTTATCGCCCTGGCCAACAGCGGTTTTTATGACGGGCTCACCTTTCACCGGATCATTCCCAACTTCATGATCCAGGGCGGCGACCCCAAGGGCAACGGTATGGGCGGCCCTAATTATTCCATCAGGGGCGAATTTGCCGCCAACGGGGTCCCCAATCCCCTGAAGCACACCTACGGCGTGCTTTCGATGGCCCGTTCCTCCCATCCCGATTCCGCGGGTTCGCAGTTTTTCATCATGGTGGCCGCCGCGCCGCACCTGGACGGTCAGTACGCCGCTTTCGGCAAGGTCCTCAGCGGGATGGATACCGCAGACGCCATCGTTATGCAGCCCCGCGACCAGCGGGACCGTCCCCTGGAGCCCGTGGTGATCAAAAGCATCCGCGTCGACACCGAAGGGCACACTTATCCCTTCGACCAGATCTGAGCATGACGAACGAAGAAAAAGTATACAGCCTGAAGATCGCGGGACGGGATTACACCATCCGTTCCGCCGACGCCCCGGAGCATGTACGCAGGCTGGCGGTCTATACCGACCGTAAACTGACCGAGATCCTCCGTTCCGGCTTCGTCAGCCGTGAGGACGGCGCGGTGATCGCCGCTCTTTCCCTATCGGAGGAGCTGCTGAACGCCCAGGATGAGATCACCCGTCTCCGGCGGGATCTGTATTTTGCCATGCAGGCAAAAAACGCCGCTTCCGATACCGGAGCCGACCCGAAATAACATCATTAAAAGCGGATGGATGGACTATCCGCTTTTTTCATAAGAAACGAAGGTGTATCTGCATGAATGAACGCGTCCTGCGCGTCCTTGAATTCACGAAGATCTGTTCCCTTTTGTCCTCCCACGCCCGGAGTGAATCCGGCAAGGCCCTGTGCCTCGGCCTCAAGCCCCTTGGGGATATCCGGGACATCGAAACCGCCCAGAAGGAGACCGAGGAGGCCGTTTCGGTCATGACCTATTCGGGCCAGAATCCCATGGTCTCCTTCAGCGACATCTCTCCCTTCCTGTCCCTGGCCGCCAAGGGGGCGACGCTGAACATGAAGATGTTATTAAGCGTCGCGGAAGTGCTCCGCGCCGCAAGCGTCGTTCGCTCGTCCCTTGTGACCGACAGGGAGAATACCCCCCTCATCACCGCCTGCGCCTCCCTTTTGCAGCCCCTTTCCTCCCTCTGCCGGGATATCACCGACGCCATCCTTTCGGAAGAGGAGCTCGCCGATCACGCCAGCCCGGAGCTTGCCGATATCCGGCGGCACATCCGCCAGAGCGGCGATAAGGTGCGTGAAAAGCTCAATGCCATGGCCCACGGCAACGCCTATGCCAAATACCTGATGGAGCCCATCGTCACCGTACGCTCTGGCCGGTACGTTCTGCCTGTCAGGCAGGAATACCGCCAGTTCGTGCCCGGGCTGGTCCATGACCAGTCCGCCACCGGCGCAACGCTGTATATCGAGCCCATGGCCGTCGTGGAACTCAGCAACGAGCTTCGCGAATGGCGCATCAAGGAAAAAAACGAGATCGACCGGATCCTTTCCGCTTTTTCAGCCCAGGTAGGCGACGCCGCCGACATCATCAGCCGCGATATCGCCCTTTTGACCCGGCTGGATTTCATATTTGCCAAGGCTTCCCTTGCCCGCGCCATGGACGGCGTGGTCCCCCAGATGAACGATCAGGGCATCGTCAGGCTCAACCGTGCCCGGCATCCCCTGATCCCGGCCGACAGGGTCGTCCCGCTGACGCTGCGTATCGGGGAGGACTTTACCACGCTGGTCATCACCGGCCCCAACACCGGCGGCAAAACGGTATCCCTGAAGACCCTCGGGCTTTTCTGCCTGATGGCCCAGGCCGGGCTGCAGCTTCCCGCAGCCCCCGGCACGGTGACCGCCGTCTTCAACGAGATCTACGCCGATATCGGCGATGAACAGTCCATCGAGCAGTCCCTCTCCACTTTTTCATCCCATATGAAAAACATCGTGGAGATCACCTCCAACGTTACGGAGAACGACCTCGTGCTCTTTGACGAGCTCGGCGCGGGCACCGACCCAACGGAAGGCGCGGCGCTGGCCCAGGCCATCCTTTCCTCACTGACGGCGCGCCACATCCGCACCGCCGCCACCACCCATTACAGTGAGCTCAAATCCTACGCCCTCACCACTCCCGGCGTCGAAAACGCTTCGGTAGAGTTCGACGTTTCCACCCTGCGGCCCACTTACCGGCTTTCCATCGGTGTTCCCGGCAAATCCAACGCTTTCGAGATCTCCCGGCGGCTGGGCCTGGACGAAAGCCTGATCGACAGTGCCAGGGAGCTTCTGAGCCATGACACCGTCCGTTTTGAAGATGTGATCGCCAACGCCGAATACCACCGCCAGGTGGCCGAAAAGGAAAGGGAACTGGCTGAGGAAGCGCGCAGGGAGACCATCCGGCTTCGCAACGAGGCTGAAAGCCTGTACAAAGAGACCCGGGATCTCAGGCAGAACGCTGAGCGCAAAGCCCGGGAAGAGGCCCGCCGCGTGGTCGACAAAGCGCGCCGGGAAGCCGCGGACATCCTGCAGGAGATGAAAGACATCCGCAAAAATGCCGCAGCCGGAGACGCCGCCGCACTCAAGAAAAAGCTGGACCGCTCCCTTGACGAGCTTTCCGACGGCATCGCTTCGGCGGATCCTTCCGCAGGCCCCGTTCCCGCGTCCGTCAAGCCGGGCGACCGGGTGCTGGTGCTGTCCCTCAACGCGGAAGGGACCGTACTGAGCGCCCCTGATTCCCATGGGGAAACCAGCGTCCAGGTCGGCTCGATGAAGATGAAGGCCCCCCTCTCCTCCCTGCGCATCGTGCAGGCGGAAAAGCCGAAAAAGCGCGTGGCGGTCAATACTTCCCATGGGGTGTCCGGCGGGGCCGCTGTACCCATGTCCTGCGATCTGAGGGGCATGGACCTGGAGGAAGCGATCCTGACGGCGGACCGGTATCTGAGCAGTGCCTTCATGGCAGGGCTGCACGAGGTGACGCTGATCCACGGCAAGGGCACCGGCGTTCTTCGCAGCGGCATCCAGCAGTTCCTCAAACGCCAATCCAACGTTAAATCTTTCCGGCTGGGGCATTACGGCGAAGGCGAGGACGGCGTGACCGTCGTGACCCTTAAATAAGCCAGCCCCCTATCTATGGCGCACTTACCGGAACGCGCAGCGACAAAGGAGTTGACGATCATGCCCACAGCGGAAAACAAGACCCATATCCTCGTCGTGGACGACGACCCGAATATTGCCCAGCTGATCCGGCTTTGCCTTACCCAGGAGGGATACGAAGTCTATATCCGCAATCGGGGCGATACCGCCCTTGAATGCTTCAAAAGCGAAAAGGTCCATCTGATCCTGCTGGACGTCATGCTGCCCGGTATGGACGGATGGCAGGTGCTCCGGGAAATCCGCCAAAGCAGCAAAGTACCCATCATCATGCTGACCGCCAAGGACGATACCTTTGACAAAGTCCTGGGCCTGGAACTGGGAGCAGACGATTATATCACCAAGCCCTTTGAAAACAAGGAGCTGACCGCACGGGTCAAAGCCGTGCTCCGCCGCACCGTACCCGAGTCCGGCACAAATGAGACCGCGGGGGAAAACAAGGGGCTCTCCTTTAAGGAGCTCTACATCAGCCTTGACACCTATGAAGTGGTCTACCGCGGCAGCCCGGTGGAAATGCCGCCCAAGGAACTGGAGGTGCTCTATTTCCTCGCCTCCCACCCCAACCACGTATTTACCCGCGAACAGCTGCTCGAGCAGGTCTGGGGCTTTGACTTTTTCGGCGATTCCCGCACCGTGGACGTCCATATCAAACGCCTGCGCGAAAAGCTGGCAGACAGCGAGCAGTTCGGCTGGCAGATCAAGACCGTGTGGGGCGTTGGCTACAAATTTGACGTCAAGGAATAACCTTCAAGAGGAAATTGTATGAAACGCAGTATGTTTTCCCAGCTGCTGATCGTTTTTCTCTCCATTTCCCTGGTGTTCACCCTGGTCATGTTCCTGCTGCTGTACGTCAATATCCGCGATACGCGCATCAACGCCCTCCTGGACCAACTGTGCTACCAGGCCAAGGATGTGGTCTACCTGGCCGACAGCCTGCAGAACGAAATGTGGTACACCCTCTCCGGCCGTTCGACCACCAGGGATTACCTGTATGAAAAAACCGGTTCCATCTATACCCAGTTCAACGCCTACACCGTGGTGGTCACCCGGGACGGACGCCCCAAAGCGTATTATATGGAAGAAGCCCTCGAAAACGAGAGCCTCCAGATGGTGCCCTCCGATGAGGAACTGAACATGTATCTCTCCCGCGCCATACAGGGAGAGGAGATCACCGTCAAGACCAACACCGCCTTCGGCCCCCTGTTCACCCTGGTGTTCCCCTGGACGCAGACCAACATCGCCACCGGAGAAAGTAATGTGATGGGCATCGTGATCATCCGGACCGGTCCCCAGAGCGTGAAAGGCATCTACGACGGCCTGCTGATCCAGCTGTTCGGCGCGGCGCTGGCCATCTTCCTTTTGATCGCCGCCGCATCCTTCCTGCTCACCCGCCGCATCACCCGCCCGCTGACCGATATCGCAGCCATCGCCGGCGAATTTGCCCGGGGCGATTTTTCCAAGCGGGTCACCCCTTCCGGCAGTTCGGAGATCCGCGACCTGGACGCCGCCTTCAATCATATGGCGGACCAGATGTCCATGACCGAGCAGTCCCGCCGGGATTTTGTCGCCAACATCTCCCATGAACTCCGCTCCCCCATCACCTCCATCCAGGGCTTTGCCCAGGGGATGCTGGACGGCACGGTGGCCGAGGAAGAACGGAAAAAATACCTGTCCATCATCGTCGACGAATCCCGCCGCCTCAGCAAGCTGATCTCCAGCCTCCTGAATCTCTCACGGATGGAAAACGATCAGGTCGCCCTGGCCATTTCGGATTTTGACATCAACGAATTGGTCCGCCGGGTGATCATCAGCCGGATCAGTATCCTGGAGGAAAAGAACATGGAGGTGGAACCCCTGTTCGAGGAGGAACGCTGCTACGTAAGCGCCGACCAGGAACAGATCCAGCAGGTGCTTTACAACCTGATCGACAATGCCGCCAAGTACACCCCGACCAACGGTACGATCACCGTTTCCACCCATACGGACGGCCAGCAGGTGATCGTGCACGTCAAGGACAACGGCATCGGCATCTCCGAAAAGGACGCCGCCCATATCTTCGACCGCTTTTACAAAGCCGACAAGGCCCACACCGTCGGCAAAGGCACCGGATTGGGCCTGGCCATCTGCAAAGTCATCATCGAAAAGCACAACCAGCAGATCCGTCTTGTCTCCGGTGAAGGCGGATGTGATTTTGAATTCACCCTCAGGAAAGGCGCCGCGCCGGAGGCGGCAAGGAAAACGAATGATCATTGAAGCGCACGCCAAGATCAACTGGTCCCTGAACATCACGGGACGGCGAAGCGACGGATATCACCTGGTGGATATGCTCCTCCAGCGCATCGCCCTGCACGACATCCTGGAGATCCTTCCCTCGGAAGGCCTGTCCCTCACCCTGGGCCCTGAAAGCAGCTTCACCGCCCCCCTGGACGGATCGAACCTGATCCTTAAGGCGGCGCATGCCCTGCGGGAGCGGGCAGGAGTGGACCGCGGCGCGGCTTTCATCCTGACAAAGCGCATCCCCTCCGGCGCGGGACTGGGCGGCGGCAGCGCCGACGCGGCGGCCGCGCTTCTGGCTCTGAACCGCCTGTGGGGACTTGACCTGCCGCTGAAGGAGTTGGAAGCGCTCTCCCTCCCCCTGGGGGCGGATATCCCCTTCTGCCTCCACCGGGAAGCCATGCGAGTTACGGGCATCGGCGAGACCCTCGCCCCCCTGCCCGCCCTGCCCGAAAGGCATCTGGTCCTCCTGAAGGGCCCCGAGGGGCTTGACACCGGTTCGGTTTACAGGCAGTATGACCGGACGGCGGTCATGTCATCCTATCATCACGAACGCGCCGCCGCGGCGCTTATGTCTCCCTGCGCGGACCTGCGGTCCGTCCTCACCAATGTACTTGAGCTTCCGGCCCTTTCCCTCTGCCCACGGATCAAAGCGGATCTCGGCCGGCTGTATTCCGCCGGCGCCTCCTTCGCACAGATGACCGGTTCCGGTTCGGCTGTTTACGGGGTATTCGGGGATGAGGACCGGACCGCGAAGGCCTGCCTTTCCCTGAAGGAGGCCGATCCGGAGTGCGTTTGCATCAAGACTTCAACAATATAAGCCGCTTCTGTGCCCCGTCCCGTCCCATCACGGGACAATGACAACGCCCGAGATCCCGGGGCGATCCCAAATAAAAAAGAGCTGTGCCGCACGACCTTTTCAGTCCCGGCACAGCCTTTTTTATGCTGTTTTTACTCCCCGGCGTTCTCCTCGGAGAACATGTCGTAATACTGCTCGCGGGTGATCAGCGTCTTGCGGGGCTTGGATCCGTCCTGGGCGCTGACGACGCCGCGCCTTTCCATCTCATCCACCAGCCTCCCGGCGCGGGCATAGCCGATGCGCAGGCGGCGCTGGAGCATGGATGTGGAGGTTTGGCCGTCCTCGATGGCCATCTGGATCGCTTCCTCCAGGAGGGAATCGGGTTTTCCGTCGTCCACCTCGTCGTCCCCGCCGTCGGACATATCCATGCTTCCCTCATCGCCGGATTTGCTGCCGGCTTTGGTCAGGTGCTCCATGATGTCCTGGTCATACGTCACCGTGTTGCGGCTGCGGATATAGTCAGTAAAGGCCATCACCTCGTCGTCTGAAACAAAGCTGCCCTGGACGCGGTTGGCTGCCATTCCCGAGGGTTTATAGAGCATGTCGCCCTTTCCCATCAGCTTTTCCGCGCCGAAGGAATCCAGGATGGTCCGGCTGTCGGTGCCGCTGGAGACAGCGAAGGCGATACGGCTGGGGATGTTGTTCTTGATGACGCCGGTAATAACGTCCACCGAAGGCCGCTGTGTGGCAAGCACCATATAGATGCCCGCCGCCCGGGCCAGGGCGGCAAGCCTGCGGATGTACTCTTCCACATCCTTGCGGCATACGTCCATCAGGTCGGCCATTTCGTCGATGATCAGCACGATGTTGGGCAGCTTTTTGCCGTCGGACAGATGCTGACGGTTATAGCCTTCCAGGTTCCTGACATTGTTGTCCTTAAATTTGGAATACCTGTCATGCATTTCCTGAACGGCCCAGCCCAGGGCTCCTGAGGCTTTCCTCACATCGGTCACCACAGGGATCAGCAGGTGCGGAACGCCGTTATAGACCGACAGCTCCACCTGTTTGGGGTCGATCATGATCAGCCTGACATCCTGGGGTGAGGAACGTGCCAGGATGCTGCAGACAATGGAATGGATGCAGACCGACTTACCGGATCCGGTGGCACCGGCGATCAGCAGATGGGGCATCTGGCTCAGGTCGCAGACCACCGGAGCGCCGGCGATATCCTTGCCCAAGGATACGGCCAGAGGCGACGGGTTGCTGCGCATCTGCTCGCTTTCCAGCACTTCCCTCAGGGATACTTTGGATATCTTGTTGTTCGGCACCTCGATGCCGATGTAGTTGGTCCCCTGAATGGGCGCCTCCACGCGGACGTGCCGGGTCGCCAGGTTCAGGGCCAGGTTGTCGGCCATCCCGGTCACCTTCTGGACGCGGATGCCCGGGGCGATCTGGATGGCAAAGCGCGTGATCGCCGGGCCATGCATGATGCGTTTGACCTCGGCGGGGATGCTGAAGCTCTTCAGGGTCTCCTCGATCACGACCGCCTTCTGGTTGTCCTCCTGGCTGTGATCCATGGTGTTGAAGCTCACACCCGGATTCAGCAGCGTCAGGGGCGGATACTGGTAATTGACGTTTGAGCGGGTATCGATCTCAAGCTCGCTGGTCCGCCCGCGCTCCATTCCGTCCAGAGTCTCGCTGTTGCCGGCGTTCCTGGCATTTTGGCGGATAGGCACCCGCACGTCCGATTCCAGGACGTTGCCGGTATTCACCGGAACGGCGCCGCCGCGAACCACCTGCTCGGTCTTCTGGTTTTCGGCCGGTTCTTCCTTCAGCCGCTTTTCCGCTCCGCGGACCTGATCAAGCCAGCTGCCCTTCTTCGCGCCGGTCTCGTGGGATGATCCTTCCTCAGTCCGTCTGTCAGCCCTAGGCGTACTTTCTTCGCTCTTCCGCACCCGTTCCGTCTGCTGCCCGTCCCTGCCCGGGGCGGACCCTTTGCCCGGTGTTTCAGGCGCTGAGGGCCGTTCCGCGGGCAATGCGGCAGGCGCGGCAGGGACGCGTACGGTCATGACGGCCTCACGTTCCGCCTCCGAGACCGCGTTCCTGTCAAACACGCGGCCCATGGTTTCCTCCTCCGGCGCCTTGGGAACATCCGCGTTCCTTGCCGGGGAAGCCTTCCTTGAAGGCCGGTCTGCGGGCAAGGCGGGCGGCGGGTCGACGGCGTTCTCATCTTCCCGCGGTGCGGCCGCGGCAGCGGGGCCGGCGTTTCCGGAGTCGTCCGGAATAAATTCATTGTAAAAGCTCTCACCGGATACCCTGTAGTACCCATCCTCGTCAGCTGCTTCCTCATTCACGTTCTGCCTCCGGGAGGGTTCCCCGGGCGAAACTGAAACGAAATCATAGCCGGGCCCTTTGGGCGCGGCATACGCCCCACCGGAGCGCGATGCCGCATACGCCGGCACCGGAGCAGCAGCGGGCCATCCTTCCCGTTCCGGGATGGGATATCCGTCGTCGACGGCGTCTTCCTCCTCTTCGGGAAGTGGCTCCACCGGAACTTCCCTCCCGTCCCGCGCGCGCTCCCTGCGTTCGGCCATTTTATAGGATACCGCGTTGATCATCCGCCAGGGACGGATATCGAAAAGGACCATGACCAGCACAAGGATCAGCGCGCCCAGAAACACGCTTCCGCCGACATGGCTGAAGCGGAAAAAGCACCATATGGGATAGGCGACCAGCATGCCCACGGCGCCCTGACAGTAATGACTGTCTGCCCCGTATTGGAAGGCAAGCGCCAAAAAATCGGCAAACCCCGGAGCCCCGCCTTCCCTGCCTGCCAGGGTGTCGCGGTAATTTGCCATCACATTGGTCCCCCGGTTGTCGACAACGGTCACCAGTGTGAAAAAGCCCAGCGTCAATGCCCAGATAGCGCCCGTTAGGAACACCGACCGGGCGCTGACCCGGTGGAACATCCCGGTCAGCAGCAGCGCGGCCAGAAGGATCAGCCACAGGGGCAGGAAAAGCGCCAGGTTGCCCCCTCCCAGGCCGTACAGCACACGTTCCAGTCCGTCCACGGCACGGCTCTGCCCCTCCGGGATGAAAACAGGCATCAGCAAAAGCCCGCCAAGCACCAGAAGGATCACGCCCGCGATCAGGCGGAAATAGCATGCCCTCAGCGACGTATGGATAGGACCGGCGCTCTTTGTTTTTTTCTTTCTTTCCGGTTTTTTGCTCATTCGAATATACCCTTCCGTGAAATCGCGATCAGGATGCCTGAAAGCTTCCCGTCATCCCCCGCGTGCAGGGCCAGCAGGCGGTCTCCCCGCCGGTAGATATCGCTTTCCCCCGTTCCGAGGATCTTTTCCATCGGATCACCGGGAGTGATTGCAAATGTATCGTCGGGATCGCCCAGCATGGCTCTCCATGCTTCCCTCTCCCCCGCGCCGGGAAAGAAAAAGTCCGTTTCCTCCCCCCGGACAAGGAGCGCGTCCACCGTGCCGCTCCCGTCCATGGACACGATCAATACGTCCCGCATCCGGGCGTCCTCAGTCTCGTAGCACGCGCCGCCGGGCCACCAGGATGAATCTACGGAGGACCTGTAAAGCGTGACGGCGCCTTCCAGGTCTTCCCCGAGGACCGCCGGGACCCCCCACAGGCGTCCCTCCTCAAGGCAGGAAAAAACCGTTTCGGCTCCGTTAAATTCGCAAGGGATCAGATCCTGCTTCAGGAAACCCTCCAGTGCCCGGTAAGGGATGAGCACCTCCCCGGAGAAGCCCGACAGGAAACAGAGCGCGTCATGATCGTAATAAAAGATCACGCCCCTTTCGCACAGGGCAAAGGAATCCATCGGAACGGGATACAGCTCCCGGTTCTCAAGGTAATCGGAAAGCCCCTCTTCCACGTGCTCCTCAAGGTACGCCTCGATTGCCTCCTCGGCAGCGTCAGGATCCTCAAAAACGTCCTCCGCCGTTACGCGGCTGCCGTCCTCCAGGCGGTAGACCAGGGGATACCACACCTGGGAAGGCCGTCCTTCCGGCATCCGTCCCTTGGCCGACAGGACCAGGGATACCATACCCTCCGCAGGCTCCGGAAAAAACGTATAATCCATCCTGAGGCCGGTGCCCCCGCCGGAAAGCGAGGACAGGAGCGCAAGATACTCGCCGATGCGTGCCGAAGCAAAAACATCGACGCTGATCCGGGAAGCGCTCTCGCTCCCCGTCAGGAGGGGATACGCCACAAAGCTCCCGCCCGCTCCCGCGGTCTCCATGCGCGTAACAGTCAGTGTTTCCTTTACGGGCTCCTCACCAAAGCAGGCTGCCGACCCGGCGGCGAAAAACGCGGCCAGCGCGGCCGCCAGACAACGTTTCGCTTTCATAGGACCTCCACCCTTTCATTTTACACCTTCCCGCGGCCTGAGACAAGCAAAGCACCGCATCAATATAACGAAAAGGACGCATCTTTCGTTCCGTCGGGCGAAAAAATCGATCACTGCGGCACTTTCATATCCCCTCCCCGGACCGCCCAAAAAAACGGATACCCGGCAAAAGATCCGGATACCCGCTGTTTTTCAATTGGTCATTCTTTTAATGCTCATGGATCAGTTATGGCTGGATTCCCGGCGCGGCGGGCGGCTTCCTGCGGGGGCCTGGCGGCCGGCGGAATTGCTGTCGTAAACGATATCGTTCCTGACCAGGTTGATGCGGCCCTGGGAATCGATCTCGCTGACCTTGACCTCCAATTCGTCGCCGATCTTGACCACGTCCTCCACCTTCTCCACACGGCCCTTGGCCAGCTTGGAGATATGGAGCAGGCCGTCCTTGCCGGGCAGCAGCTCGACGAAAGCGCCGAAGTTCATGATCCGGACCACCTTGCCGGTGAAGACGTCGCCGGCCTGGATATCCCTGGCGATGCCCTCGATGATTCCCTTGGCGCGGGCGGCGGCGGCTTCGTCGGGAGTGGAGATGAACACCCTGCCGTCATCCTCAATGTCGATCTTGACACCGGTCTCGGCAATGATCTTGTTGATCATCTTTCCGCCGGAGCCGATGACTTCGCGGATCTTTTCGGGATTGATGGAGAACTGGATGATCTTCGGGGCGAACTTGCTCAGGTGGTCCCTGGGCTGGCCGATGGTATCCAGCATGATGCCCAGGATGTGGAGCCTGCCCTCAAGGGCCTGCCGGAGGGCGCGGGAAAGGATCTCCCTGTTGATGCCCTTGATCTTGATATCCATCTGGATGGCGGTAATGCCGTTCATGGTGCCGGCTACCTTGAAATCCATGTCGCCCAGGAAATCTTCCAGGCCCTGGATATCGGTCAGGACGGCGATCTTGTCGCTCTCTGTATCCTGGATGAGGCCCATCGCCACACCGGCGACCGGCGCGTGGATCGGAACACCGGCGTCCATCAGGCTCAGGGTGCTGCCGCACACAGAGGCCATGGAGGAAGAGCCGTTGCTGCTCATGATCTCGCTGACCAGGCGCAGGGCATAGGGGAATTCGCTTTCATCGGGGATCACGGGGAGCAGGGCCCTTTCGGCCAGAGCGCCGTGGCCGATCTCACGGCGGTTGGGGCTGCGCAGACGGCCGGCTTCGCCTGTTGCGTAGGAGGGCATGTTGTACTGATGGATGTAGCGCTTGCTTTCCTCGCTGGAAAGGCCGTCCAGCTGCTGGGCTTCGCTGACGGAGCCCAGGGTGGTGACGGTCAGGGCCTGGGTCTCGCCGCGGGTAAAGACGGCGGAGCCATGGGTCCTGGGAAGGATGCCGACCTCGCACCAGATGGGGCGCACTTCGTTCACCTTGCGGCCGTCGGCGCGCACGCCCTGGTCCAGGATCTTGCGGCGCATGACTTCCTTGTTCAGGTAATACAGCGCGTCCGCGACCTCGCTTTCCCTGCCGGGGAAGGTGTCGGCGAAATGGGCCAGCACATCGGCTTTGACCTCGGCCTCCCTGGCCTGGCGCTCCCTGCGAACAAAGGTATCATAGGTATAGACGCACTTGTCATAGGCATATTCCCTGACAGCCGCCTTCACATCGTCCCCGGTGGTGACCAGGGGAAAATCCTTCTTGGGCTTGCCGATCTCGGCGATGATCTTCTCCTGGAAGGCCACCAGTTCCTTGATGCTCTCGTGGGCATACAGGATGGCGTCCATCATCGCGTCCTCGCTCACCTCTTTGGCGCCGGCTTCCACCATCATGATGGCGTCCTTGGTGCCGGCCACGGTGACGTGCATGTCGCTCTGGGCGTCCTCATCCTCGCTGGGGTTCAGGATGAACTCGCCGTTGATCCTGCCGACCACCACAGCGGCGGTGGGGCCTGCCCACGGGATCTCGCTGATGGCGATGGCGATGGAGGAACCGATCATGGCGGGGAACTCAGGGGGATTGTCGGGATCCACGGACAGGGTCTGCGCCACCACCTGTACGTCGTTGCGCATTCCCTTGGGGAACAGGGGCCGGAGGGGCCTGTCGATCAGGCGGCATGTCAGGGTCGCTTTTTCTGTGGGCCGGCCTTCACGCTTGATAAACCCGCCGGGGATCTTGCCGACCGCGTACTGCTTCTCCTCAAAATCCACGGTCAGCGGGAAAAAGTCCACACCCTCGCGGGGGGACTCAGAGGCTGTCGCGTTCACAAGCACCACCGTGTCGCCATAGCGGACCAGGGCGCTACCGCCCGCCTGCTGGGCATACCTGCCGAATTCCAGAGTCAGCGGCCTTCCCGCAAATTCCATTGAATAAACCTTTGCTTCCATTTCTTTCTTACACCTCACACCACATCACATCCGGCTTCCGGGACCTCCCGGAGCGTATGAAAAGGCTATCGGCTGACTCCCCAGCCGATAGCCTCCGGATTTTGTTACTTGCGCAGCCCGAGTTTTTCAACCAGCGCACGATACCGCTCGATATCGGTCCTCTTCAGATAATCCAGCAGGCCTCTGCGGTGACCGACCATCAGAAGCAGGCCGCGGCGGGAATGGTGATCGTTCTTGTTGTCGCGGAGATGCTCGTTCAGGTGATTGATCCTTTCGGTCAGCAGGGCGACCTGTACTTCAGGGGAACCGGTGTCGCCTTCATGCGTGGCATAATCCTGCATGATCTGAGCTTTTCTTTCCTTGTCCATGTTCTTCTCCTCCATCGGAAAGACGGTGCTTTCCGTTCGTATAATTGCCGCAAACCCGGAACGCCGCGGAGAAAATCGCGCGCCTGAGCCTGCGGTTCACAATAAAAGATGATATCACAAAAACCGCCCGATGTAAACACCAAAGCCGGATTTCATTCCGGGATATTTTCAAAAAAATCGTTTTTGAAAACGTCCTCCCCCACCATGGAAAAAGCCAGGCCGAAACGGTAGCAGGAACAGGCGCTGTCCCTGGGCTCCACTCTGAACACCTCAAATACGCCCTTCTCATTTTTTTGCCCGGCGGCATGCTGGGAAACGTGGAAAGCGTACATCCCTTCCGCCGCTTCAAAGCCGGTCATCCCGCCGAAGGACGCCATCGGAGCGTCCCAGTCCATAACAATGGCGTTTTCACCGTACAGATGCAGGTACAGCTTTTTCACCTGCCATCCTTCCCCGAGGTCCTTCCATTTTGCCCCGTCCGCCGCGTAGGCAACGCATGCCCGGCAGGCGTCCGCGCAGGCGCGGTGGGCGCCGTGACCGTATTCGCCGTTCACGTCGTGAGTCACCACCACCTCCGGACGATAGGTCCTGATCAGGCCGGTGACGAATTTGTATGTCGCGGTCTTTCCCCACGCTTTGTATGCCGTATCCAGCTTTTTGGAATACTTGTCCCAGAAATTCCCGATCACCGGATAATTGCGCACCCCGGCGTACCACAGCCCGTCCAGCAGCTCGCTGCGCCGGTAGGAGGTGCCGCAGGTCATATAGGCCACGACCACTTTTTTCCCCCGTTCCGAAGCGTAATAAGGGATCGTTCCCCCCAGGAAAAGGATCTCGTCGTCAGGATGGGCGGCCAGCACCAGAAGATCGGCCTTTTCGTGGGTCGGCTCCCACTTTTGCACCCAGGAAGGAATGTCCCCTTCGCCGAACACAAAGATCTCTTCCACGTTCAGCTCGGTCTGTTTGTCCTGGGAGTTCACCACACGAAAAGAGCTCACCCCTTCCAGGGGGGCGAATTCATGGGCGTAAAGCCCCTGGGATGTATAGACCGCCGTCCACTTTCCATCCGTAAGCACCTGGATCTCCCAGGGGCGCAGCGTCAGGTCGCCGAAGCTCAGATATACCCCATACACCTGTTTCCCCTCGGGGGCATCGGCCTGTATCCAGGGATTTCGCCGTTTGGTGCAGACGAACGTGGTGTCATAAGCGCGGTCCGTGAGCCTTGTGATCTTGTATTTCCCGCCAGAGGATGTAAACCTGCACTCAGGCGCGAATTCCTCCGCCTCCTCCGCCGCCGCGGCGCTGAAGACCGCCAGGATCGCCGCGGCCAGCACCGCAAAAAAGAGCAGCCGTTTCTTCATCAGCTCTGTCACCTCCCGGGCGTGCCCCGTATCCGGGGCCGCCGCCGTCATTCGGGCCTCCACTCACGTAGGCACCGGACGTTGAATAAAAAAAGCCCGCCTTTCGGCGGGCGCTTTTGTTTTTTACTCCTGATCGGGTTCGGCGCCCTCCGCGCCTTCTTCGATGCCGTCAGCGGGAGCTTCCTCGTCGCCGGGGATATCCATGCTGAAATCGTCGCTCATCGCTTCGTCCGCCAGCACTTCGCGGATGGACAGGCTGATGCGCTTGGCTTCCGGATCCACACCCAGGACCTTGACCCGAACCATCTGGCCGACCTCAAGCACGTCCTCCACCTTGGAGACCCTGGTGAGCGCGCACTGGGAAATGTGCACCAGGCCGTCCACGCCGGGTTCCAGCTCGATGAAAGCGCCGAAGGTGCGGATGCGGACCACGGGACGCTCCAGGATGACGCCCACGGGATACTTTTCTTCGATGTTGTCCCAGGGCTTGGGCTGCAGCTGCTTGTAACCCAGCTGGATGCGCTCGCGCTCACGGTCCAGGGAAAGCACCTTGACGTCGATCTCCTGGCCGGCAGTCAGGATGTCGCTGGGATGGTTCACATGGCCCCAGCTCAGGTCGGTCACGTGGATCAGGCCGTCCACGCCGCCCAGGTCGACAAAAGCGCCGAATTCGGCGAAGCGGCGGACGATGCCCTTGACGACGGCGCCTTCCTCAAGCTTCTCCCAGGCGGCGGCCTTGCGGGCGGCGGTTT
>JAFWWK010000258.1 GCA_017523615.1 Clostridia bacterium | reverse complement strand
GGTTCCGGTGCCGACAGGCGTAAGAGTTCAAGTCTCTTCGTCCGCATACACCCCAGCCCTTCTGCGGTAGTAGCTCAGTTGGTAGAGCGCCACCTTGCCAAGGTGGAGGTCGCGAGTCCGAGCCTCGTCTACCGCTCCATTCGCGGGTGTAGCTCAATGGTAGAGCTCCAGCCTTCCAAGCTGGTCACGTGGGTTCGATTCCCATCACCCGCTTTTTTTATTTCAGCCGCATTATACTGACCTTCACCAGAAAACCCGATCCGTTCGGGCTTTTTTTATTGCCCGGATCTATGATCTCCGGGGGCGAAAAGCCAGGGAAGGGGGCAAATGTTACAGATGTTAAAAAAGTATGCAATTATAAGAATTTATTGTAAATGCGGGCCCAATATGATAAAATGATATAACTGCAGGAGGTATATCCACCTGCAGATGTAATAAAATGGAAACCGAGATCCGACCTGAAAAGGAAGTATCATTTAATGGATAAAAGACGCATTTTCAGCTGTTTGCTGGCGCTGATACTGGCATTGATGCCAATATGCGGCATAGCGGCGGGGGAGGGGCTTTCCGAGCCTCCTGTGGAGCCTGGACCCGCGGCTGAAAAGACCGCTGAGCCAACGGCCACGCCTACCGAGGCACCGACGGCCGCGCCTACTGAGGCTCCGACGGCCGCGCCGACCGCTGAACCGACGGCTGTGCCAACTGTGGAACCGACACCTGCGCCGACCGCTGAGCCGACGCCGGTGCCTACCGCGGAACCGACAGCCGCGCCGACTGCGGAGCCGACTGAGACCCCGGAGCCCACGCCGGTTCCCGCGGACTACACGATGAGCGTCGGCGGCAGCTATGACGCGTCCTTAAAGGCCAGGGGGACTGTGGTGATCCGCCTGACGGTCAAAAAAAGCGGTGTGATCACTATACAGGTCACGGGTATGGACCTGGCCCTTGCCCTCAAAAACGAAAAAACGGGCGATGTGAACAACTATAAAACGGACGATAAAGAATTGACGCTTGTCTTCAACGCTCCGGCCGGCGATCATCTTTTGACCTTCACCGCCCAGAAAGACGGCGCTTCCGGATCCTTCACCGTAAAGGTTTTCCAGGGCGAACCGACCCCGAAACCGACCGAGGAACCGACGCCCGCGCCGACGGAAGAACCCACCGCGGCCCCGACCGAGGAACCGACGCCCGTGCCGACGGAAGAGCCCACCGCGGCCCCGACTGCGGAACCGACGCCCGCGCCGACGGAAGAGCCCACCGCGGCCCCGACCGAGGAACCGACGCCCGCTTCGACGGAAGAGCCCACTGCGGCCCCGACCGAGGAACCGACGCCCGCTCCGACGGAAGAGCCCACCGCGGCCCCGACCGAGGAACCGACGCCCGCGCCTACCGAGGAGCCCACCGCGGCCCCGACCGAGGAACCGACGCCCGCCCCGACTGCGGAACCTACTGCCGAGCCCACAGCTGGACCCACCGCGGTCCCCGACCCGTACCCGGAGCATGTGTCCATCACCGGACACGCGGACGTGTGGGCGGCGGAACAGGCGGAGATGGCACCGGCAAGCTTCACCGCGCCAAGGGGAGAATATGTGGTTGAAGCGTACCTGCTCGGCGCCGAAACAGACTGCCGTCTATACCTGACCGGGGAAGGACTGCACCTGTACCGCCTGGACGAAACCGGCGCCCCGGCGGAAGACCTGGGCTGGCCTGCAGACGGCGCGAATGTGGAAATGACCATGTTCGGGTATGCCCTGACCGCGCAGATCGACGTGGAGGTGCGTTCCACCTTTACCGGCGTCATCCGCCGGGGCGACACCGTGACCCTGACGGCCATCGCCCATGGACCCGCAACCGCGGTGTTCACCTGGGAATGCGACCGGGGGGACGGCTTTGAAACGGTGGAGGGTGTGACCGGAGACACACTGACTTTTGAGGCGACGGCAGAAAGCCTGAAGTGGCTGTGGCGTGTGAGCGCGATGGAGGAGTAAGCTCCCTTCGGAAGTTGCATGATTTTGCGGAAAGTACCAAAAACAGACCGAAGTATTGAACATAAAGAAAACCTTGACCGGAAAAACCCGGCAGGATCCGTATATGAAAGGAGGTGGGATCGATGAAGAGGACTTCAGCCATGCTGATGGCGCTGCTTCTTATTGTGCAAATGATCCCATCTTATGTGTTTGCAGATGCGGATGTTACGGTCCAGGAAGCGGAATATGTATATACCGTATCCTTTGACGGCGTGGAACATCTTTTTGCCGACGGCAGCACCATGGAGATCCTGCCCGAGGCGGAGGAACGCGACCGGCAGGTTTTTGTCGGCTGGTATGACGGAGACACAAAGATCGAGGCTCCTTTTACTCCCGAAAGCGACATGACGCTCAAAGCCCGGTACGTCCACCGCGGCACGCTGATCGCCGAAACGGAATATGCAGAACTTTGGTACACCGGGGACACGGATATCCCCTCTATTGCGCCTGTTGATGTGCGGCTGAAGGAAAGCGGCGAGGAACCGTTGGAGGCGAATGTCTTTATCCCCGCGCCGGAAGCGGACGTGGATATCGAATTCAAAGTCTCCGCCCACCTGTATACGCTGGACGGGGAGGGCGCCGCCGCCGGGGACCTGGGATGGGTCGAAGCCGGGACGGGGATGACGGTCTCGGCGGAGAAGGCCCGGGGCTATTGCCTTGCGCAGACTGCGCAGGCCGTGCCGGAGAAGGAAGAAAAGCTTTCCCTGACCGGGAAGAGCCTTTCCGGCGATCTCGCGCTCAGCATTGAAAAAACAGATCTCCAGCCTGCCCTTTTGACCTCCGGCGGGGAAAAGGTAACAGAATACGATACGCTGTTTGCCGCATCGGTGACTGTGACGGACGGGAAGGGGACACCCACCCGCGAAGCGGTATCGGTCGCTTATACCGACGGGGCGGTCATTGCCGCAGCCATGGCGGGACGCCGCATCGTTGTTTTGAAGGACGGGGAGGAGATCCCCTATGAAATTGAAAAGGATAACCTCACCTTCACCCTGAACGGACAGGGTGATGTGGGAATCTACGCGTTTGACGATATCGTCCCCTGGACCTGGGGACCGGCCGGGGGTGCTGGCGTGAGGCCTGCCAAGGCCGCGGCAAAGAAGGCTTCGGATTACAGGATGTCCTTGAGCGGCCTGATGCCCTACGATACCACGGCCTCTGTGGAAACGCCGGAGACCGTGATCCCCGGGGAAGAGGTGCTTTACGCGGCTGAATTCGCCCTGAAGAACGCTTACGGCTACGAAGCGGTTCCCGAGCATGGCCCGATCGAGGTGACGGTCGCCGGGGCGGGGATCGAAAAAGCGGAAAGCCTGCACGTCTTCCGCGTGGAGGGAAAAGAGATCCGGGAGATCGGCGGCGTGAAGGTGGAAGGCGACAGTGTCAACTTCGAGACCGACGCGGCGGGACTGTACGCGGTGACCCAGACCATCGAGCAGACCGTTTCCATCGGCGGGGCTACCTATAAGATCACGGTAGCTTACACCCGTGACGCTATGATCCCCGACGGGGCGGAGCTGGACGTAAAGGAAGTTTCCGGCGGCAGCTATATCGCGGATACCGCCGCGGCCCTTGAATGGAGCGAGGGCGACGAAATCTTCTATACCAAGTTCCTTGATATCGCCATCGTGGCGGACGGAAAGGTGATCGAGCCCCAGGTCCCCGTCCAGGTAACTGTGGAGCTGCTTGACGTGGAAGCCGGCGCGGAAGCGCTGGAGGTGGTGCATTTCGGCGAAAAAGGCGCGGAAAGGGTGAACGCCGTGGCGGACACCGACGGCCGGGTCACCTTCACCGCGGATTCCTTTTCCACATATGGCTTCGGATCCATCCTCAGGACCCTGCTTTCCTGGACCAGCGACGCGGTAACCTATACCCTGCAGGGCTTTTCCGCGCTGCTTGCCCCCTTCTATACCGCCATCAAGGTGGAAGTGGAGGAGGGCCTGGAGGCATTGGGCGCCTACCGGGTGGACAGCCTGCTGGGCAGCATCCTGAACCTGATCTACGTAAAGATATCGGCTTCCGTTACGCTTACCGAGCGTGAAAGCGTGGCCGTTTACAGCGTGGTGGACGGGGAGATCGGGGAATTGCTTTTCGAAGGGGCGGAGAGCGGCAGCATCGCCCTGGGCGGCGCGGAAGGCTTTATCGTGGTGAAGGACAGCGGCTTCCGCAGACGGACCTTCGACCTGGGAAACGTGACCCTCAGCGGCATGATGCCCAAGGCGGCGGAGGCGGAGGCGTCGGCGGCGGACGCCGACGTGGAAGGCGAAGTGCTGGCCGCGTTTGACATCACGATCGAAGAGAATGGAACGGCCTATCAGCCTGACAGCGAGCATCCTGTCGAGGTGAGCATTGCTGTGGGCGAAACGGAAGGAAAAATCCTGCGGGTCTGGCACATCCTGGACGACGGCACCAGGGAAGAGATCACGGAGTTTTCGGTTTCAGATGAGAAGGTGTCCTTTGTCGCCAAAGGGTTTTCTATTTACGTGATCACGGATGAACCCGGTGAGAACGCCCGCATCGGGTACCGGTTCTGGTACTATAACGGCGGGACGGGGAAATATGAGCAGATTACCACGCAGTATTTCCGGTATAAGGACGTCCAGGAAGGCGGCATGGTCATTTATGAGCCCGGCATTCCCGGCATCAGCCAGAGCGAGTTTGTCCGTATTTTCAAAGGCTGGCACAAGGGCACCGTTACGGAAAACAGCGCGGATCTGGAAGCGGAGTCCTTGACCATTGCGGATTTGAACAGCGAGCTTGCAAGCATGCCTTCAAACGAATATGTGGAAGGCACCATCATCGATATCATTGCGGAGCTGAAGGACGCCTACTACATCACTTATGTGGACGTGAACCCCAACAGCATCATCGCCACAGATCTGGTGCTGAAGGAAGAAAGCGGAACGACCTACTTCACCGTCAAGAGCGGCATCAAGCCCACCAAATACGAAGAGGATCTGAAGGGCTGGAAGCTGCTGGAGGAAATCGCCGAGGATGGCGCCCGGATGTATGAGGCCAATTCCACCTATCCCATCAGCGAAAACATCACCCTGGCCCCGGTGATCGAGGGCGGCTACTGGCTGGTGTTTGACGACAACGACCTTGTGGACGACGGCACCGGCAGGATGGTGTCCTGCGGCGCCAGCTATACCCCCTCCGCCTTTTATATGAACAACGCCTCCGAACAGCAGGCCACCGTGCAGCCTCCTGACCCGGAGTGGACGGGCTATGCCTTTGACGGCTGGTATGCGGATGCCGAATGCACCATTCCCTATGTCTTTGGCGAATATCTGACTGCCAACACCACAGTGCACGCCAAATGGGTGCCCGCTGAAAGCGCCTATACGGTCATCATCTGGAAGCAGCCGACGGATCCAAACGCCACCGCCTATGATTTTGACCAGAGCTTTTCTATCGGCGTTGACTCGAATAATGAACTGGATGGCACAATTAAAACTGGCGATCTGGTGTATCTCGATAGTGTTTATACTAAGATATACGGCGAAGGCGGCACTTCCTCCGATCTCGACAAGCAGTACTTCATCTATAATCAGGAGAAGACAGATCAGTATATCATTGTTAAGGCCAACGGCAGCTCCGCGTTGAACGTATACTATGACCGTGTCCCTATGACTATCACCTTCTACACCTGGGGCAACGGCTATGTGTATACCGAGACTAACGCGGAAGACGGCGTGCAGTTTGGGATTGTAGACGGTGAGTATGTCTTGCTCACCCATATCGATGGCGATGAAGATGTGTATTCCTACGCCTATTCTCCCGAGTATGTTGAGGTAACCGCCGGCACTGCAGCTACCTATGATCGCTATGGCATTATTGATGGAGAATATAAGCTGCTCGACCGCACAGCGAACACAACCTACCGGCCTTATTACACTTATACGATTGCAACCGGCACCAACGGCACGCAGTACGGAGTTGTGGACGGAGAGTTTGAACAGCTAAGCTATAATTCAACCTGGACCTGGACCGGCACAGGCTATGATTATACGCCGACTACCGCTGACACCGGTACGCAGTACGGCCTTGTTAACGGGGAGTATGTGCAGTTAAGCAAGGCGACGGTGTACAGCTATAATTGGACAAGAAACGGTAATCAGTCATATACCGGCGACCTGTACCCCTACAACTCTTCTACCCCTTCGGGCTATACGACAAGCACAAGATTTATTTATCCGATTCCCAATAGATATTATCGGCAGAATAGAACAGGTGCCCTTACTGCCACAAGACAAGGTACCGGAACAGAAGCATGGGTCGATTCCAACGGTGCTGAGTACACCGGTACGCGCTTTACCCGTACCGAGAGCACGGGAATGCACTCCTATGAAGGATCAACGTTCTACTACAGCTACTATGGGACTTATTATTCAATTAGTTCCACAAATCAGTATTTTGACTGGTATTATGAAAACTATGGCCCCTTCTACGCCCTTGTTGACGGCCAGTATCGTCAGCTCTCCCGTAACTACTCCTGGACGGTGGCTTCCTCCGGCGCAATGTTCACCGGAAACCGCTATACAAGAGCGAGAAACAATACCGGTGCATACACATACACCGGCACTCGTTACACCCGTAGCGGAAGCTCCGCTCCCTACACCTACACAGAAGTCATCACTCACGGTGGCACACAGTATGGTTTGGCGACGGTCGATAACGGCCATGTGCAGCTGGAAACGACTACATCGTCCTATACCTATTCCTATAACGGCGATGAATACACCGGCACGATGTACTATGTACCCAATCAAAACCCTGTCACTTATACTGGGACGATCTATACCTGTGATGATGGCGTATACCATGTAACGACTGAGGATGCCGAATCCGGCCGTTACGGAAAGGACGGGAACGACGTATTCCGGTCGCTGACCGCCACGGTAACTCATCCGAAGCTCTGGACATACGAAGACAAAAACGGCAATACACAGTACTATACCGGTACGCGCTATACGCAGTCCGCTAGTCAGCAGAACAGCTGGCAGCTTTACAAGCAGTTTGTCGGCGTGTATGGCGCGACCCTGGAGCAGTATGGGTATGAGTGGCCGATTGAGAACAACTGGTATGAATATGGTTACGGCCGCGGCGGCAATCAGAATACAAATCAGAACTATAACACTGCCACTACTGGCGGCTCCCGTATGACCCTGAAGACCACGTTTGAACCGCTGGAAGGAAATCTTGACGAAAAGTATTATGGCAATACACCGTCTACGAGTGGTGCCACCATTTCCTTCTGGTTGGAGCAGCTGGACGGAACCTATGTCCAGAAGGATGAAATCTATCTGGGCAGCAACAGCGGTTCCTTCCATATCAACGACAAGTATACCGGCTTTCACGCTGTCTCCTACAGCACGAACGGTGGAGGCTCTTGGACGAACGTGACGCCCAAGGGGACAGACGGCTATTATGGCAGCGCAGTGAGCTATGGCAACAACGGCCTGCGGATTCGCTTTGACCGTGACAATTACGATTTGGTTTTCTTCCCCGACCCGGACACCGGCGCGGAGACGATTACCTATACCCTCCCGTATGAATCGCCCCTTGGCGCCTATGCCAGCCAAAGCCCCGGCCAGAAGGAAGGGTACTACTTCCTTGGCTGGTACGCTGACGACGCCCACACCATTCCCTTTGATTTTTCAGGCATCATGCCGGACCACAATGTTTCCGTCTACGGTTACTGGCTTAAGGAACGCTTCCGCGTGGTCTTTGTGCCCGGCGCGGACAATGTGTACATCGACCCCTCCCAGGGCATGACCTTCCGTCTGGACTATGACGAAAAGATCAACGGCTCCATGGTGGAGGCGGCGACGCGCACCGGCTACACCCTGGACGGTTGGTATACCGATCCGGAGTTTACGAACAAATTCCTGTTCTCCACCCCCGTGAACACCGCTACCACCGGTGTGGACATGACCTACCAGACCGCCGCCAAATGGAACGCGGCGCGCACCAGCTACGGGGACGACGACGACAGCCATTCCAACGTCCGCGGCATCATTGTGCTGTACGCCAAGTGGATCGTCAACACCAGTGAAAAAGGCGTCAACATTGTTTATGACGCCGGCAGCGCCGCGCAGTACGACGGCCTCAATAACCTGACGACCACTGTGCCGGTGGACCCCAGGCTTTATCAGAACGGCAGCAGCGTGGTGGTCGGCGCGGCCCCCAGTGGGTACAGCGATTTGTACAATTTTGACTTCTGGGAGATCGTTGACAGCCAGGGCAACGTACTCACCGTGACCGACGGGAACGGCAACCGCGTTTCCTCCCTGTCTCCCGGCATGACCTTTAATGTGGACTCGGTTTCCGACAGCGACGCGTACGCCCTGACATTGGATGAAAACGACGAGGTCATCATCAAGACCATCAAGCTGCGGGCGCACTATACCCGTTCGGAGGAGGCCGCGGCCCGGTACACCACCATCACCTATGACGGCGATACCCTGAATGACGGCGTGTATCCCAGCGGTACCAAGGAGCTGCACGGCCTGATGAGCGACGGCAGCCAGCGTATGACGGTCACCTATGACGAAGAAATCAACGCTACTATCGTGCTGCCGGATGAAAACGCCTTCTACCTGGACGGCTATACCATGGTGGGCTGGTCCTTCTTTGAGGGCACCTATGAAGAGCAGATCGCAAGTGCCAACGAATGGAATACGCAGCACCCGGACAACACGGTGGTTGTTCAGTTTGCTCCCTCCACCCTGGTTGCGGCGGACAACCTGAAACAGAACGACATCAACGACGAGGGCAACACCCTCTACGCCATGTGGCAGCCTAAGACCTATACCGTCACCGTAAAACAGGTGGTTGAATCCGATGTGCCGGTGAAGACTTTTACGTACAGCTACAAGTCCGGCGTGGAAAACGCCCTTGGCAGCGCAACCCAAAGCGTTACGCTGACAGACAACGATGCTGTTACTTACACGAACCTGACAACGACCCCCTCGGTGCAATATCAATATTATGGCCGTCTGGGGCACGTCTTCAACATCATCACGCCCACCATTGCGGAATCCGCGGATTATGCCGTGCTCGTCAGCGCCACGGTGCTTCGGGACGACGGCACCAGGGAAGCGCTGCTTTTGAATGAGCTTGGCAATTACGAGATCCTTGGCGATGTGGAAATCACCTACACCTACGCCATGAAGGTGCCGGTGATGCTGGAAAAGCGCGCGCTGAACGACAGCGCCCTGCTGAACGGCTCCAAATTTGTGCTGACGCCTGTCCAGTGGAACCAGGAAACCTCGCGCTGGGATCAGGTCGGCACTGCTACCTTTGAATATGATATGTCCTCCGCCAGCTCCATGATGAGGAGGCTGCAGGAGGGCGTCTATCGGGTGGAGGAGACCCAGGCGCCGTATAACTATGCCATGATGGGCGAGCCGCTGCTTCTGACGGTTCGGAGAAACGAGGCTTTCGTCATCCGTACCACCCGCGGCACCGCCGTGAGCGAGAACATTGCCAAGCTCTCCGGTACAGACAGCCATACCCTGACCGTCTATGACCGCCCTATCCGGACCATCACCGTCACAAAGCAGGTGCAGGGCGATGATCTGGACGCCAACGGCTACATCATCACCGCGCAGTTTACCCTGGAGGGTTCACCGCTGCAGAATTATGACACCGCGGGGAATGGCGTTGCCGCCGATATCACCAACAGCAACGGCATCATGCAGTTCAGGCTGAAGAACTACGAAAGCAAGGTTCTGCAGATTCCCTGGGGCGCCGTGATGGAGCTGACGGAGAACGAGTACGTCCAGTTCACCACCACCACCGCCTCTCAGCAGAATGTGGCCGACCTTGACACGGACAGCGGCCGTGTCTACCGCTGCACGGTGGACGTAAACGACACCATCACCTTTACCAACCAAAACAAGCGCCTTACGGTCACAAAGCAGGTGGAACAGGGCGTCTATCAGGCTGATGAAACGTTCACCTTTACATTGAGCGGCCTTGAAGGCGGCAAAAGCTACCGCCTGACCGTGAACGGAACCGCGATTCAAAGGACGGCGACCCCCTTTGGCTACATCACATTTGACCTGAAGCATAATCAGATCATGACCATTCCCCTGGTGAAGGGCAGCACAGTGACCGTTGAGGAAGAAATGACCACCGCCCAGGCGGCCCTGTATGAAAGCACGGTCACCCCGGCGGACGGCACGGTGACGATTGCGGCCAACGGGGAAAACAGGGTCACCGTGACGAACAAGCGCAAATATACCCTGACCTACAAGGGCATCTGGACCTCCGGCACGAATTTCACCGGCGAGCAGCTGCATGACTTCGGCGAGGGCGTGATGTATACCACCAATCCCGAAACCACGCTGACCCTTTTGACGGTGAACGCGCCGGAAGGGTACATCTTCAGGGGATGGGCCGACAGCGCGAACGCGACCACTGCCCAATATACGTCTGACTATCCGTATTCTTTCAAACAGTTCCTGCCCCATTCCTATGAGTATTCCGACAAGGAGGTCTACGCGGTGTATGAACCGCTGCTGCCGATCCGCGCCTATACCTATTCCTATGGCGACTGGCAGAACGCGACACTGGTGGAGGGCAGCACAGGGTACTATACGGCTGCCAATGGAAACGCGATTGCGACAGACAATGCCTCCTACGGTTTGCAGACGCTGTATGGAACAGATACGCCCAACGCAGCCGTGAAAGCGCTTAACGAAGCCTCCGATACCATCTACGCCAATGCCCGTGTGGGAAGCACTATCATTACCGCCGTGAAGCTGGAGGGCGGCGTGTGGAAATACACATCCGACGGCAGCACCTGGACCGCACTTGAAAAAGACGAAAAAGTGGATCTGTATTACTACACCCCCGTCAAGGTGAAGGTCTACTATGTCACCCGGGACGAGGACGGAACCATTCACCAGATCAACCCGGCGGTGGGGCAGGATGGGACGCCGATTAACCTTGCCGGAAGAACGATCACCCAGGGCGAGGAGGTCGAGATTGCGGCAGACTACTATCGGGTCAGCATGAGCGGAAGCATGCTGGTGGTTCCCGGCGCGTCCAATCAGCAGGGCGGCCTGTTCTTCTACCAGGACGGCGTCCGGCTGGAGCTGGTGGGCTTCCAGTATGCCAAAGAAGACGCAGCCACGCTGCTCACGGTTGAAACCGATGGCTTTAACCTGTGGAATATCTGGGACGGCGTCGCAAAGACCGAACTGAACGGACCCAAACCTGCATCCGGAGGCGAAACGGATCATGTGATCTATGTGGTGTATGAAAAGAACACCCTGACGATTGCAAAAACCGTTTCCGGACCCATGGGGGACCCGAACCAGGATTTCACCTTCACGCTGAAGACTGTCAGTGGGACGGCGCAGACGAGCTTTGCTTATCAGATTGCAAGGAAGGATGGAACCACTGTATCCGACAGCCTTGCTGTGAACGACACCTTTACCCTGAAGGGGCAGGAAAGCATCACCATCTCCTTCCCCAAAGGCGCGTATATCCAAATTGAGGAAACCAACGACGGGCAGTTTGGCCGCTACGAAAAGACCTGGACTAACAAGAGCGGCGTAACCGGCACGGGGAGCGGCAACACCCTCTCCGTCACCCTGAACGGCAGCAGCAGCTACACACTGGATAACTACCTTCCCGCTGTTTCCCCGACCGGCTACCGCACGGACATGACGCCCTACCTGCTGATGCTCCTTGCGGGCGTCGCGCTGCTCCTGCTGCGCGCAAGGCGCGCGGCTGAAAAAGGGGGTGGTGCGGTTTGATCGATTGGGTTACGGCCCGGACAGTGCCCCGGGCCCGCGGTAAACCGCCGCCCATCGGCATGAACGCCCGCGGAGAAGGGCGGG
>JAFWWK010000257.1 GCA_017523615.1 Clostridia bacterium | reverse complement strand
GGGCACGCCCATTTCCAGCAGCTTTGCGGTCAGGCTTTCCATATGGGTCGGGATGCAGCCGTGAATGGTCACCTCGCCCCGGGTGGCCGCGGCGGCAATCATCAGCGTGCCGGTTTCGATCTGGTCCGGAATGACCGCGTAGGTGGAATGATGCAGACGCTTTACGCCCTTGATGCGGATGGTATCGGTGCCGGCGCCCTTGACCGAGCCGCCCATGGAGTTGATAAAGTTGGCCAGGTCCACCACGTGGGGTTCCCTGGCGGCGTTGTACAGGATGGTGTTGCCCTCGGCCCTGGCCGCCGCCATCATCACATTGATGGTGCCGCCGACGGTGATCCTGTCAAAAAAGACCCCGGCGCCCGTCAGGGGCCCCGTGGCGGTGATGACGGGCCAGCGGTCTTCCACCGTCGCGCCCAGGGACCGGAAGCCCTTGATATGCAGGTCAAAGGGGCGGTTCCCGATGGAACAGCCGCCCGGATAGCCGACTTCCACCTCGCCGCAGCGCCCGAGAAGCGAGCCGAGAAGGTAATAGCTGGCGCGCATTTTCTGGGTATAGGCATAGGGGACCTGGCACTTTGTCACGGTGGTGGGGTCGATCTCCATGCGTTTGGACGCCGGGTCAAAGCTGATGGTGGCGCCTAAAAGGCGAAGGATCTCCACCAGCACGTGAACGTCCTCGATATCGGGAATGTTTTCCAGAACGCAGGGTTCGTCGCAAAGGAGCGCGGCCGGGATCACGGCCACCGACGTGTTTTTCCCGCCGGACACATAGGTATCGCCCTTCAGCGGGTTGTCACCGTGGATCACAAGCTTGTAATCGTCCATACAGGCGGCACTCCTTTCCATTGGTGTTATCCAGTATAGCACAATCCCACGGGCAAGGCAAGAAATACGGGAAAACGGTCAAACTCACTTCAGCGCTTTCATGCGCCGCTTAAGCACCTCCGGGGCGGCGACGGAAAAGCCGAAAAAGCCAAGGGCCTTTCCCAGGGCGTAATAGACCCCGTGGCTGTAGGCCATGAGGCGGGCCTTTTCCAGATGGACTCCGCCCTTTTTGTCCACCAGGTCCTCCCGTACGCGGAGGGACACGATCCTTGCGATGAACAGGTCGTGGCTTCCCAGGGGGAGGACCTTTTCCACACGGCAGCCCAGGTGCATCGGCGCTCCGGCGATGCCCGGGGCCCGGGCCATGCCCTCCACCGGAACGCATTCCATGCCCCGGGCGGAAAGCTTGTCTCCGTCCCGGCCGGAACGGACGCCGCAGTAATCCACATCCGGCAGCATGTCCTCGGAGCACAGGTTGATGACGAATTCGCCGCTTGAGGAGATCAGGCCGTGGGAAAAGCGCCCGGGCCGGATGGAGACCGAGACCATCGGCGGGTCGGAACAGATCGTGCCGGCCCAGGCAACGGTCAGCGCGTTGGGGCGCCCGTTTTCGTCGGCGCAGGAAACCAGCACGGCGGGCACGGGGGAAAGAAGGGTGCCGGGGGAGAGTGAAACGTAATCCATATATGCCTCCTAAGGTCAAAAAACGCCGAATAAAGGAAACCGGCAGCGGGTAAAAGTTCAAAAAACGCCGGATAAGGAAACCGGCAGCGGGTATAAGTTCAAAAAACGCAGTTCGCCCCGGCGGCGATGCCGCTCAAAAACGCGAACATCAGGTTGAACCCGCCGCAGTCCCCGTCCACGTCCAGCATTTCGCCGGTGCAGTACAGCCCGGGCACACGCCGGCTTTCCATGGTGCGGGGATCAAAAAGCGCGGTATCGATACCCCCGCGCATCACCTGGGCCGCGTCGGCGCGGACGCCGGTGACGGTAAGGGTGAAATCCGTCAGGCGCTTTGACAATTCCTTCACGCCGGGGCGTCCCCGGTCGAGTATGCCGGCAAGCACCCGGGGGAGGAGTCCGGTGAGCAGGTCCTCCCGGGGCAAAAGCGAAAGGCGGGCGGCGAGGAGCGCTTCCGCGTCCCCCGGCGTCCGGAAAACGTTACGGCCGAAAGCAAAACGGAAATGATCCCGCGGGGCGATGTCCAGGAGGGGCGACAGGTCCAGTGACAGGGTGACATGGGATCCAAGACGCGCGGCCGCGTCGGCGGAAAGCTGCATGACGGCGATGCCGCTCAGCCCCCGGTCGCCGAACAGCACCTCGCCCCCGGCCTGGGCCACCGGCGCGCCGTCCGCCTTCAGCGTCACCACGGCGGGTATGCGCAGTCCCTTCAGCGCTCCCAGGGAGCGCATATCGCATTCCAGGGGGCACAGGGCGGGGAGAAGGGGGACCATGGGGTGCCCCAGGCCGGTCAAAAGGCCGTAAGAGCCTTTCCTGTCCCCGGTCCCGGCGGGCGAGCCGCAGGATACGATCACCTTGTCGGCGCGGTGCCATTCCCCGCCGGCGCGCACACGGAACGCGCCGCTGCGCGTTTCTATGCTGTCGGCGGGGCTGGATACGATGAAGCGGACGCCCCTGCGGGCGCAGGCGGCCCGGAGCGCGTCCAGCACCGAGGCGGCCTGATGGGTGGCGGGGTACACCCGGCCGTCCTCCTCCGCGCGGGACATCACGTTGAGCCCGATCCCGTCAAAAAAGGCGCGCAGCCGCCGGGGACCGTCATGGCCGAGGACTGCCTCCGCGAATTTTTCTCCGTGAAAATAACGGGGCTCTCCGTCGTTCATCAGGTTGCAGCGCCCGTTGCCGGTGGCCAGGATCTTTTTGCCGGGCCGATCCTCCTTTTCCAGCACGGTCACCCGGGCGGCGGAGGAAGCGGAAACGGCGGCGGCCAGTCCGGAGGCGCCGCCGCCGATCACAAGGACATCCATTGCTGGTCCCCCTCCAGGAGCCGGGCCGCTTCAAGGGCGATCATGGCGGTCGTCCGGGTCCTGATCTTTTTTTTTGCGGCCAGGCCGCGGGCATAAGCCGCCTTGAGGGGCGGCAGAAGGACATCCGCCTTCTGTTTGAAGTGCGCCCTGCCGAGGACGCGCAGCAGGAGCAGTGTAAAGCTTTCCTCTGCGGGCCCATCCTCCCGGTAAATGTAAAGAAGGCGCGCGAAGCGTCCCGCCGGGCCGGAGGGGAAGGCGGGGTCCTCTTCCTCCGGGCAGAGGCTGTCCGAAAGTTCGGCTTCCGGCGAAAAAAACCAGACGCCGCCCGCTTCACGGGCGCGCCAGCCCATCCCCGGCGGCAGGGCGCCGGGGAAACGCCTCAGGTCCGACGCGAACAGGCTGTCCTCCCGCAGGGAGAGGCGGATGGGCGCGCCGGGAGGCAGGCGGGAGGAAAGTTCTTTTTTCAGGCGTTCGTACAGGTCATTCATTGGGTGCGAGCCGGAGGGTCAGGTCGTGCATCGCGGTGAAGCGGCCCTGGATGTCCACCTGGTACACAAGGCGCAGGGAAGCCTGCTCCTCGCCGAAGGAGGCGTTCACCTGGATGGTGTAGATCCCCATGGCCAGATCGCCCCAGGGGGTGCGGTAGGCTCCGTCGAAGCGCCGGCCCTTTTCAAATACCATGGTGGTGGAAAAATCGCCGGTGCGTTCCATTACGGCGCGGCCGTCCGTCAGGGTGATGACCACCTTCTGTGAGCCGTTCCCGTCGGGATCGGATTCGGTATATTTCAGTTCCCAGCCATCGTCAAGACGCAGGAGCGTCCCCAGGGTGACCACCCGGATGGTCTCGGGCTCGTCCCCGTTGGGAGAACGGTTTTCGCCGGTCACCGAAAGCAGCACGCCCAGACTGTCTCCGGATTTCATGCGGGAAAAGATCCCGGGATCAGCTGTTTCTGTCAATGAATTCAAGCTCCTCCCCGGTAAAGGGCGCGCCGGACGCACAGCGCACGTTGTCAAGGATCTGCGCGGGCCTGGAGGCGCCGATGATCACCGACGTGACCACGCTGTCCTTCAGCACCCACTGGAGGGCCATCTGGGCCAGGGACTGGCCGCGCTTGAGCGCCAGGCCGTTGAGGGCGCGGATCTTTTCCAGGCGTTCCTCGGTCAGGGCGCTGTCCTTCAGGAAACGTCCGTCGGTGCGGATACGGGAATCCTCCGGGATGCCGTTCAGATACCTGTCGGTCAGCAGGCCCTGGGCCAGGGGCGAGAAGCAGATGATGCCCAGGCCCTCTTCGCCGGCGGCCTTTTTCAGGCCGTTCTGCTCGATGGAACGGTCAAAAATAGAGTAGCGGTTCTGGTTGATGACCAGGGGGATATGCCTTTCCCGGCAGATCTTCGCGGCCCGGGTCATCTGTTCCCCGTTGTAATTGCTGATGCCCGCGTACAGCGCCTTGCCCTGCCTTACGATATCCCCCAGTGCCTCCATGGTCTCCTCCAGGGGGGTGTCGGGGTCGGGCCGGTGATGGTAGAAGATGTCCACATAATCAAGGCCCATGCGTTTGAGGCTCTGATCGACGCTGGCCATCAGGTATTTGCGGCTGCCCCATTCCCCGTAGGGGCCGGGCCACATGTAATAGCCCGCCTTGGTGGATACCAGGATCTCGTCCCGCCAGGGCATCAGATCGTCCCGGAGGATGCGGCCGAAGTTCTCCTCGGCGCTGCCCGCCTCCGGTCCGTAGTTGTTGGCC
>JAFWWK010000256.1 GCA_017523615.1 Clostridia bacterium | reverse complement strand
GCAGGAGCAAGCTGACAAGCTGAAAACGGGAGAAATCACGAGAGAGGATTATGACCGCTGGCGGTATCACTATCCCGAGTTTGACGACACCGGCATCCGCGTTCCGGTTCCGACGGAAGAGACAGCCCGTCCCAGGCGCGGCAGAAAACCGAAGAATAAAGACTGACACAAAAAGCCCTCCGATCTGCGGATGATGGATCCACAGCGGAGGGCTGAATCATACAAATCTGTAGTTTTTCCTGATTCCGTTTCCGTTTTCAGGCCTCAACCCCACAGCCATCGGATATGGGGACAATGAGGTCTATTTCCGGAAAACTTTATCATTTCTTTATCAGAGCCACTTTGGAGAAGGCTGAAAGCGTTGTGGCATCAGGGTTTTCGCCATTCCGGCGTTCACTCCCACTCTATACTCGCCGGAGGTTTGGTGGTCACATCCAGCAGCACTCGGTTGACATGCCTTACCTCGTTGACGATCCGGCTGGAAACGCGGGCAAGGAAATCATAGGGGAAGCGGTACCAGTCGGCGGTCATGAAGTCGTCTGTTGTGACGGCGCGGATAGCCACAGCCCAGTCATAAGTCCTCTCGTCCCCCATCACACCTACCGACCGCATGTTGGTCAACACCGTAAAGTACTGGCTCGCTTCCCGGTCCAGACCGGCGGCAGTCATTTCCTCCCGGAGGATAAAATCAGCTTCGCGGACGATCTCCGCCTTTTCACGGGTCACCTCTCCGATGATCCGGATGGCCAGCCCGGGGCCCGGGAAAGGCTGGCGCAGGACGATGGCGCAGGGCAGTCCAAGGGTAAGCCCCAAGGCCCGTACCTCGTCCTTGAACAGCATCCGCAGTGGTTCGATCAGTGATGTGAAACCCAACTCCTTCGGGAGACCGCCCACGTTGTGGTGGCTTTTGATCACACTGCTGCCCAGGGCTCCGCCGGACTCGATGACATCCGGATAAATGGTCCCCTGGGCAAAATGATCCAGCCTGCCCAGCTTTTTCGCTTCGGCCTTGAATACCTCCAGGAATTCAGCCCCGATGATCCTGCGTTTTTCCTCCGGATCGGTCACACCCTTCAGGGCAGACAGGAAACGCTCCGAAGCGTCCACCGCCCGGAGGTTCATGTCAAAATCCCGCCGGAAGGTTTCCGAGACCTGCTCGAATTCACCCTTGCGCAGAAGGCCATGATCCACAAAGACACAGGTCAGCCTCTTCCCGATGGCCCGTGACAAAAGGGCGGCCGCAACCGCGCTGTCTACGCCTCCGGACAAAGCCAGAAGGACCGTGCCCTTCTCCCCCACCTCGCTGCGGATCATGTCGATCTGCTGTCTGGCAAAGTCCGCCATGCGCCAGTCCCCGGCGCAGCCGCAGACGTCAAAAAGGAACCTGCGCAGCAGGAAAGACCCGTTGCAGGTGTGGTTCACCTCGGGATGGAACTGGACCCCGTAAAGGCGGCGCTTCTCGTCCGCCATGGCCGCGATGGGGCAGTTATCGCTGGATGCGGCGGTCTGAAACCCTTCGGGAAGCGTCGATACCTGATAGGTATGGCTCATCCAGCATTCGTTATGCTCAGCAAAATCCCTGAACAGCGGAATGCCTCGCTCCGCCTCCACGCTGACGAGGCCGTATTCACGCCTTGACGCCGCCTTGACCCCGCCGCCCAGAAGATGGGCCATCAGCTGCATCCCGTAGCAGATTCCCAGCGCCGGGATCCCCTGTTCAAAAAGAGCCCTGTCGCAGGAAGGCGCCCCGCTGTCAAGAACGCTTGCGGGGCCCCCGGACAGGATGATGCCGACAGGGCGGATATCCATGATGTCCTTCAGGGAAGCGGTATAGGGCAGCACCCGGCAGAACACCTGAAAGGAACGGATCCTCCGGGCGATCAGCTGGGTGTACTGCCCGCCAAAGTCAATGATCACGATCGTTTCCACTTTTTTCGCCTCCTCCGTGTTTTTCGGCAGCTATGACAGTGTTTACCTGCCCACGTCGCTGACCAGTCCGAATGATATCTTCAGAGCCAGGATCCTTTGGACGCTTTCGTCGATCCGGCTTTCGCTGATCTCGCCTGAGAGCACCGCCTGCTTCACCGCGCTGAATGCGCCGGAAAAATCCTTAGGGAGGAGGATCATGTCGCATCCCGCCTGGAGCGCCAGGACGGCCGCCCTTCCTGACGAATAATTCATCGTGACCCTGCCGGACCTGAGGGAATCGGTGACGATGACGCCTTTATAACCCATGGTATTTCTCAGCATTCCCCTGACCACGGAAGGAGACAGGCAGGCAGGCACATTCGGATCCACCTCCGTCAGGTCGATAGCCGTCACAAGGATCATCCCGCAGTTTTCCCACACGGCGCTGTAAAAGGGGATCAGCGCCCGGGACCGGATCTCCGCCATGTTTTCACCGATATGGCCCCAGCCAAGGCGGGTGTTGGATTCCACCGTCCCGATCCCCGGAAAATGCTTGTATACTGAGATGATGCCGTTGTCCTGCAGCCCGTTCATGAACAGGAGGGCGCAGGCGGCCGTCTGGGAGGAATCGTAGGAAAAGGACCGGTCTCCGATCTCGGTGTTGCCGCCCTCCACATACATATCCGCGGAAGGGGCCAGGTCCAGGTTGAAGCCGTACCGCGCAAGCCTTTCTCCAATGGTATGCCCCCAGTCAAGGGCATCGTCCGCCGTCATCTCCCGCGGGGCGGGGATGGCGGAAAGTCCCAGCTTGCTTGTAAGCGGCGAAGCGCGGCCGCCTTCCTCTCCGATACCGATGATCACTCCGATGCCGCCCCTGCGCTTGGAGGCGTAGGTCAGCGCCGTGTTCATGGCAAGCAAGCTTTCCCCGTCGTAAATATTCTGCCCGAACATGAGGATGCCCCCCACGGGATACGCGCCGAACCCCTCGGCAAAAGCGTCCGTATAGGAGGTGGTGATATCCTCCCCGCTCAGCTGCTCCGGAGACACGAAAAACAGCTGGCATATCTTTTCGTCCAGGGTCATTTCCCGCATCAGGTACATCGCCGCGCCTTCATAACCCTGCTGCAGAAGCTCTTCCTCTTCGTCCGACACCGAAAAATCCTCCGCGCTGGCAGTGCAAACCGTGATGAGTGCCAGCGCCAGGATAAGCGCCGGAAGTCGTTTTTTCCAGTTTCGCGGTTTCATCCCGTCCCGCCTCCAAACCTCTCCGCTTTCACCTTCGGGACCGTCCCCCAGGGAAAACGGTTTTCGGTTTATTATATATAAAAAACCCCGTCCGGACAAGAGATGGAGGCAATAATCCGTCACCCTGTGGACATTTGCGCCTGGAAATGGTATCATTGATAATTGGTATTATAGGGCTATGACAGCCCATGGGAGGGACCTGATTGAATTCGGCGCAGGAAGAGATCCTGGAAAGACTGCTCGAAAAAGTGCAGAAACCGGCCCGCTATACCGGCGGAGAGATGAACACGGCCGTCAAGCCCATCAGCGAATGCGACGTGTCCTTTGCTTTTTGTTTTCCCGATACATACGACATCGCCATGTCCCACTTGGGCATGAAGATCCTTTACCACATCATCAATAAACAGCCCTGGGCCGTGTGCGAAAGGGTTTGCGCCCCCTGGCCCGATATGGGGGACGCGATGCGAAGGGAAGGGCTTCCCCTCTTCTCCCTGGAAAGCCGGACGCCGATCAGGGAATTTGATCTGGTGGGCTTCACCCTGATGTACGAAATGAGTTATTCCAACATCCTTGAGATGCTGGACTTGGGCGGCATCCCCATCTATGCCCGCGACAGGTCAGAAGGCGACCCCCTGGTGGTGGCCGGCGGGCCCTGTGCCTTCAATCCTGAACCCTTGGCTTATTTTATCGACGCTTACATGATCGGCGACGGAGAGGACGTGATGGTCCGGCTCTGCCAGACCGTCAGGGAGAGCAAGGCCGCCCGCCTCACCAGGGAAGAGACCCTCCGGGCCCTTGCCCGCATTCCCGGCGTGTATGTGCCGCGATTTTACGACGTCGCCTACAACGACGACGGCACCGTCCGTTCTATCATTCCCAACGACCCATGCGCGCCTGAAAAAGTCCGGCGCTGTGTGGTCACTGACCTGGAGCACGCGGAATATCCGGAAACTATCCCGGTGCCCTTTACGGACATCGTGTTCGACCGCATCACGCTGGAGATCATGCGGGGCTGCACCCGCGGCTGCCGTTTCTGCCAGGCGGGAATGATCTACCGGCCGGTCCGTGAACGCAGCATGGACCGGCTTCTGGAGATCGCCGATAATCTGGAAAACAGCACAGGCTACGAGGAGATCAGCCTCTCCAGCCTGTCCAGCGGGGATTATTCCTGCCTGCCGGAACTGATCCGCGCCCTGATGGACCGGTACCGTGAAAAGCGCGTTTCGGTTTCCCTCCCCTCAATGCGGATCGACAATATCGTCAAGCAGTCCCTGGAGGAGACCAGCAAGGTCAAAAAAAGCGGTCTCACCCTTGCCCCCGAGGCGGGGACCCAGAGGATGAGGGACGTCATCAACAAAGGCGTCACCGAAGAGGACCTGGTCCGCGCCGTGACTGACGCCTTCGATTCCGGCTGGTCGTCGGTCAAGCTCTATTTCATGCTGGGCCTGCCCACCGAAACCGACGAAGATCTACGGGGAATCGGCGAACTGGCGCAAAAGGTGGTCGGCGCATATTTTTCCATTCCCAAACCGCGCCGTGCTCCGGGTCTGAGGGTCACCTGCTCGGCATCGGTGTTCGTTCCCAAGCCCTTTACTCCCTTCCAGTGGGTCGCGCAGGACAGCCTGGAAACCATCAGGGAAAAGCAGGAACACCTTCGGGAATACCTTAGGATCAAGGGCGTCACCTTCAACTGGCACGAAAGCGGCCTGTCCTTCCTGGAGGCCTGCATTTCCCGCGGGGACCGGCGCATCGGCGATGTGATCTATACCGCGTGGAAAAACGGATGCCGCTTCGACGGCTGGAACGAGTATTTTAAATACGACACCTGGATGGAAGCCTTCAGCGCATGCGGCCTGGATCCGGCGTTCTACGCTTACCGGACCCGGCCCTTCAGCGAAACGCTCCCATGGGACGTGATCGATGCCGGTGTCACCAAGGAATACCTTATGAGGGAATGGGAAAAGGCTGTCAGGACCGAGACGACCAGGGACTGCCGGAAGGGCTGCAACGGCTGCGGCCTCCAGCGCTGGAAAGGAGCGTGCCCCGCATATGAAAATGCTCACAGTGTTTGAAAAAGGGGCTCGCCTGCGCCACATCGGCCATCTGGACCTGATGCGCGCCATGCAGCGCGCCCTGCGCAGATCATCCCTCCCCATCCGTTATTCCCAGGGGTTCAACCCCCACATCCTTATGTCCTTCGCCGCTCCGCTGTCCCTGGGCGCCGTGGGCATGAGGGAAGTCATGGAGGTCTCCCTGGAAGGGAACGTCACGGCGGAAGAGTTTTCGAACCGACTGTCCCGGGCGCTGCCTCCGGATATCCGTCTCATCTCCTGCAGACCCGTCGACGACACCCATAAGCCGCCGATGGCGCTGCTCAGGGCCGCCCGGTACCGCATCGAGCCCCGGGGGGAATGCTCCCTGACCCAAGGGGACCTGGACGCCTTTCTCGGGAAGGCAGCTATCCCCGCCGTCAAAAAAACCAAGTCCGGCGAAAAAGAGATCGACATAAAACCGATGATCCACGAGCTTACGCTGAAGGATGGAAAGATCTTTTGCACCCTGGACCTGTGCGAGGAAAAAAGCTGCAAGCCGGAGCTGATGCTCAGCTGCCTTTGTTCGTCATCCGGGGTCCCGCCAATGGAAGCGCTCGTCGTCCGGCTGCTGCTGCTTTCTGAAAAGGACGGCGCGTTCCTGCCCCTGGAGGACGCATGAAGCTGGCAATTTTTTCACGCTGCGGAGACACAAGGATCGGGGCTGTTCTCATCGACGGCCTGCTGTACCGTTATGAGGAGGAATCCGCGGAGGAGGCTATGGCTGAATCCGTTTTCCTTGGGAAGGTGGACCGGTGCATGGGCGGCATGGAAGCGGCCTTTGTCCGCATCGGGAAGGACCGCACGGTTTTCCTTCCCTACCGCGAGATGCACGGCGTGCCGGTCCCTCCTCCCTCCGGCACACGGGTGCTGGTGCAGATCCGCCGCCCGCCCATCGGCAAAAAGCAGGCCTATGCCACGATGGACATTTCCCTTGCGGGCAAATACGCTGTCCTGACCCCCGTAACGCATAAAAAAGCCATCAGCTCCCGTTATTCCGAAAGCGACAGGCCCGCGGCCGTGGAAAGAATGCTTCGCCTCTGCCCCGGGGATACCGGCCTGATCCTCCGCCTGGAGGCCGCCGGCGCCGGCGATGCGGCAGTCGAAAACGAGATCGCCTCCCTCCGGGCCCGCTGGGCCGAGATCCTTCGCATCTCCGACCGTACATCCGCTCCCGGCCCGGTCTTTTCCCGGCCGCCCCTGGAAGAGCGCCTGCTGAGGGACCTGAAGGGCGGGGCCGACAGGATCCTGACCGACGATGCCTCCTTCCTCTCCGCCGCGGGACAGGCCGCGGAATTCCAAAGCGGTGTTATGGACGCTTACGATGTGGCCGCCCAGGTAAAAAAAGCCCGGGAACGTGTGCATCACCTGCCATCCGGCGGCAATATCGTGATCGATCCCTGCGAAGCGATGACCGTCATCGACGTCAATACTGCCGGTGACACCGGGAATAAAAAAGACCCTGAAAAAAGCCGTCTGAAAACCAACCTGGAGGCCGCCCGGGAGATCGCGCGCCTGCTCCAGGCAAGGGACACGGGCGGGATCATCATCATTGATTTTATCGACATGGAAAAAGAAGAAAACCGCGGCCAGGTGGCCGCGGCCATGGAGGAGGCCCTCAGGGAAGATTACAGAAAAGCCGTTGTCCACGGCTTCACTTCCCTTGGACTCATGGAAATGACACGTAAACGGGGCTGAGACCTAAAGGAGACTGTATGAGCGACTCTATCATCCGTATACCCGAAGAAGAGATCCGCCGGCAGCAGGGCTTTGCCGACGCTTTCGCCGCCTTGCCCGGGCGTCCGGAAACCTATTATATCGTGACCTACGGCTGCCAGATGAACGCCCACGATTCCGAAAAGCTGGCCGGGATCCTGGAAAGCATGGGGATGCGCCCGGCCGGTGACAAACGGGAAGCGGACCTTGTGATGCACAATACCTGCTGCATCAGGGACAACGCCGAACGCAAGGCGCTGGGCAACGTCACCTGGCTGAAGGAGGTCCGCAGGGAAAGGCCGCAGATGCTTATCGGCGTATGCGGGTGCATGGTCCAAGAGCCGGGCATGGCCGAAAAGCTTCTGAAGCAATATCCCTTTGTGGATATCGCTTTCGGCACCGGCAACATGCATGAGGTGCCGGAGATGCTCTGCCGGGTAGTCACCGAAAGGAAGCGGGTGGTCAGCGTCCCGCAGAACGAAAGCACCGTCGCCGAAGGGCTGCCCATCCGCCGCCAGAGCGATATCCAGGCCTACCTTACCATCATGTACGGGTGCAACAATTACTGCACCTACTGCATCGTCCCCTATGTCCGGGGAAGAGAACGTTCCCGCGCGTCCTCCGACATCCTGCGGGAAGCGGAAGTCCTGCGGAACAGCGGCGTGCGGGAGGTGATGCTCCTGGGGCAGAACGTCAATTCCTACGGCGCCTCCGGAGGGGACATGACCTTCCCCCAGCTGCTCGATCACGTCGCCGCCCTGGGCATCCCCCGCATCCGCTTCATGACATCCCATCCAAAGGACCTTTCCGACGAGCTCATCCGGGTGATGGCCGACAGGCCCAACATCATGCGTCACTTCCACCTTCCGGTGCAGTCCGGCAGCAATGCCATCCTCAAAGCCATGAACCGTCGTTACACCCGCGAAAAATACCTGGAACGTCTTTCGGCCCTTCGCGCCGCCATGCCGGACATCGGGGTCACATCCGACCTGATCGTGGCCTTCCCCGGCGAGACCGACGGGGATTTCGAGGACACGCTGTCCCTCACCGCCCAGGCGCGGTATGACAGCGCTTTCACCTTTATTTATTCCCCCCGCACCGGGACGCCAGCCGCCGCCATGCCTGGCCAGATCCCCCCGGACGTCGCGTCGCGGAGGATCGCAAAGCTCATCGAGGTCCAGGAAAAGAACACCGCCGCCGCTTTCGAGAGCATGCTTGGTCAGACGGTGAATGTTCTGGTCACCGACCGGAGCCGCAGAGGAAAGGACGAGATGACGGGAAAATGCGAAAGGAATATATCGGTCAATTTTCCCGGGTGCGACAGCGACATCGGCAGGATCCTGCCCATCAGGATCACCGCCGCCTCCCACACCACCCTCAGGGGTGAAAAGATCGGGACGGCCTGAACCCACCGGCGCAGCAGCGTTTTTAGAAGCAGACCGCTGTTCCGGACACGAACAGCGCCCGCGCGATTTTACGAAAGAGGTACGTCCATGGCCAACCTGTCCCCGATGATGCAGCAATACTTTGCGGTCAAGGAAAAATATCCGGACACCCTGGTTTTTTTCAGGGTAGGCGATTTTTATGAAATGTTTTTTGACGACGCGGTCACCGCGTCCCGGGAACTGGAACTGACGCTCACCGGGAAAGAGTGCGGGCTGGAGGAACGCGCCCCGATGGCCGGCGTTCCCCACCACGCCGTGGACAGCTATGTCAGCCGTCTGATCGGAAAAGGGTACCGCGTGGCTATCTGCGAACAGATGGAGGACCCCGCCCTCGCCAAGGGGCTGGTGCAGAGAGATGTGGTGCGCATCGTCACCCCCGGCACCCTTACGGATGCCAGTGTGATCGGTGAAAGAAACAACAATTTTCTCTGCTCCGTTTTCATTTCGCCAAGACTCCTGGGCCTGGCCTGGTGCGACGTTTCCACCGGTGAATTCTATGCCCAGACGATGAAAAACAGCGAAAACGACCTGAAAAGCGCCATGGGTGCCATTCATCCCGGCGAAATCATCACCCAGGATGCCGGGGCGCTGCAGGGCATCGCGCCGGTCCCTCCCCTGAGATATTCCCCCGCGGCCTTCGGCATGGCAAAAGCCAAAGAATTGTTATGCGCCCATTTTTCCGTCGGGTCGCTGACGGCCCTGGGACTGGATTCCAAAATGAACCCTGCGGCCCAGGCCGCAGGCGCCCTGATGGGATATTTGAACGAGACCCAGAAGAACGCCCTCAACCACATTACCCGGCTGCGGATCGTCGAAAAGGACGACACCATGCCCCTGGACGACGCCACCCGCCGCTCCCTGGAGCTGACTGAGACCATCCGGGGAAAAACCGTCCGCGGGTCCCTTCTGGGCGTACTGGACAACACCGTCACCGCCATGGGCGGAAGACAGCTGCGCTCCTGGGTGGAGAGGCCCCTGCTGGTCGCGGATCGGATCCGCTCCCGACTGGCCGCCGTCGCGGCACTTGTCCGCTCGCCCATCGCCTGCGCGGCGCTGACAGAAAGCCTGAAGAACGTTTACGATATGGAACGGCTTCTCTCCAAGGTATCCTACCATTCCCTGAACGCCAGGGACTGCCTCAGCCTGGGCCGCAGTCTCAAACAGGCTCCGGATATCCTGGCGATGCTCTCCACCCTGGAGGACGGAGCCCTCAGGGACACCGCCGCCCTGATCGATCCCTGCCCGGAGCTTTGCGTCCTGATCGAAAACGCCGTCAATCCCGAAGCGCCCCTCGTCATTACCGAAGGCAATATTATCCGCGAAGGCTACAGTGCGGAGCTGGATGAGCTTCGCCGGTTCTCCACCGACGGAAAACAGATGCTTCTGGACCTTGAAGCCCGGGAGAGGGAAAGGACCGGCATCAAAAACCTGAAGATCCTCTTCAACCGCGTATTTGGCTATTACATCGAAGTGACCAAATCCAACTATGCCTTGGTCCCGGACAATTACCGCCGCCGCCAGACCCTGGCCAACGCCGAAAGGTTTACCACCGACGAGCTCCAGGCCCTGGAAAGCCGTCTGACCGGCACTCAGGAAAAAGCGATGAAGCTGGAAAGCGAGCTTTTCGACGGCATCCGGCAGTCGGTCGCCGACGAAATCGTCCGCCTGCAGAACACCGCCGAAGGGTACAAGACTCTCGACGCCCTGCTCTCCCTGGCCAAAGCCGCCTCCGAAAACCATTACACCTGCCCCGAGATCACCGACGACGGGATCCTTGAGATCACCGACGGACGGCACCCGGTGGTGGAAAAATGATGCCGGATGAGTCCTTCGTACCCAACGATACCTTTATGGACGGGGACGACCACCGCATGCACATCATCACCGGCCCCAACATGGCAGGCAAATCCACTTATATGCGCCAGGTGGCGCTGATCACCCTGATGGCCCACATGGGCTCCTTCGTGCCCGCGTCCCGCGCCCGCATACCGCTGACGGACTGCGTTTACACCCGGGTCGGCGCTTCAGACGATCTGGCCGGCGGGCAAAGCACCTTTATGGTGGAAATGAGCGAAATGGCCTATATTCTCCGCAGCGCGACCTCCAGATCCCTGGTGATCCTGGACGAGATCGGCCGCGGTACCTCCACCTTTGACGGCCTTGCCATCGCCTGGGCCGCGGTGGAATTCCTCAGCGACAAAAAAAAGAGCGGCGCCCGGACCCTGTTTGCCACCCATTACCACGAGCTTTCCGAACTTGAAGGTCATCAGGACGGGGTGGTCAATTTCTGCGTCGCGGTAAAGGAAATGGGCGAGGAAGTGGTCTTCCTCCGGAAGATCCGTCCCGGCGGTGCCGACAAGAGCTTCGGGATCTACGTGGCGCGCCTGGCCGGCGTTCCCAAAGCCGTGGTAGCCCGCGCGCAGGAGATCGAAGCCCGCCTTGAGGTCTCTCATGAGGTCGGCGGATCCCTGGGGCAGAACATCCTGACCGCCGGCAAAAAAGAAACCCGCCAGCAGGTGGACCTTCTGGGATATTCCCAGACCGAATTTGTGGAAGAGGTACGGGCCCTGGACGTGCTCGCCATGACCCCCATGGACGCCCTGAACAAGCTTTTCCTGTTGAAGGAAAAGGCGCTGAAACTGTAAGGAGGGAAGCATGCCAGAAGGTTTGATCAAAGCCCTTCCGCCCGAGGTCATCGGGCAGATCGCCGCCGGCGAAGTCGTGGAGCGTCCGGCTTCCGCGATAAAAGAACTGGTTGAAAACGCCATCGACGCCGGCGCAACATCCGTCACGGTGGACATACGGGACGGCGGCGTCACCTCCTTCCGGGTCACCGACAACGGGAGCGGCATCCGTCCGGAGGATATCCGGATGGCTTTCATGCGGCACGCCACCAGCAAGATCCGTACCGCCGGGGACCTTTACGGCGTCCGGTCCCTGGGATTCCGCGGCGAAGCGCTGGCGTCCATAGCCGCCGTCGCCCGCGTCACCTGCCTGACCAGAACAAAGGGCAGCGAATGGGGCGTCAAGGCGGTCAACGAAGGCGGGCAAATGGGCGCGATCGAGGACGCGGCTTGTCCCGAGGGGACCTCTTTCACCGTAAAGGACCTGTTTTTCAACGCGCCCGTGCGCCGTAAATTCCTTAAAAAGGCGTCGGCAGAGACTGCCCTGGTCAGCGATCTGATGGAAAGGATGATCTTGTCCCGTCCGGATGTCTCCTTCCGTTTCACCGCGGACGGCAAAAACGTCTATTTCTCCCCTGGGGACGGAAAGCTTGAAAACGCCGTCCTGTCGGTTTTCGGTCTGTATACCCTCCGGCTGATGGTCCCTGTCCACGGAACGCAGAGCGGAATCCTCTTAAACGGCCTGGTGGGCACCGGAGACGCCAGCCGCGGCAACCGCGGCAGGGAATACTTTTTCCTTAACGGGCGCACCCTGCATTCCGGCATTCTTTCCGGCGCGCTGGAGGACGCCTGCAGGCAGCTTGTCACCATCGGCCGGTTCCCCATCTGCGTGCTCCATCTGGAAATGCCCTTTGAAAACGTGGACGTCAACGTCCATCCCAACAAATGGGAGGTCCGCTTTGCCGACGAAACGCAGGTCCGTTCCGCGGTGCGCGACCTGGTTTCCGACGCCCTGGACCGCACTCGGCAGGCCGAGGACCGCATCCCGCAGGTATTCGTTCCCTCTAAGGGCGAGGATGAAAAAAAGATTTCGTCGCCCATCACCTCGACGGAAAGCGTCCATCCCGCGGCCATGGACGGGCCGGCCCCGGTCGCCCTCGGAGAAAAAAGCGCCGGCACCATCCCCCGGCCGCCCGTTCCCACGGATGCGCTTTCGGCCAGGGAGAGCGCCCCTTCCTATACCCCGGCCATGCCCGAAAGGATGCAGGCGTCTTCCATCTTTACCGCGCCTGTCATAAACGCCATGCTCCCCCTCCGTCAGGAAACCGTGCCTGAAGAGCCGTCGAAAAATACCGGCCCGGCATCGACACCGGAAGCCGAGCAGACCGAGGATCCCACTGTCCGGGAGGCTTTTTCCGCAAAACCCGTCCGCATCATCGGAACGGTGTTTGATACCTATATCCTTCTGGAACACGACGACCGCCTTCTTCTGTGCGACCAGCATGCCGTTCACGAGCGGCTTTTGTACGAAAAGCTGATGAAGGAAACAGGCAGCTGCACCCCTCCGGTACAAAGCCTCCTGTCTCCCCTGCTGATCCGCCTGACCCGCAGCGAGTATGAGACATTCCTCAACGAACAGGAAGCGCTGTACCAGGCCGGCTTCGATGCCGAGGATTTCGGCGACCTGACGGTGCGCCTGATGGGCGTCCCGCTGATCCTCGGCCAGCCCCAGGCCTCAAAATGCTTCCGCGAGGCCCTGGATGACCTGAGCGCCTGCGGGAGCGTAACGGAGCTGGAACGGGTCCAGAGGATCACCCAGATGAGCTGCAAGCATGCCGTCAAGGGCGGTGAAAAGCTGCCCCCCGACGCGCTGGAGGAACTGGTCCGCCGGATGCTTTCGGAAGATATCCGCCTCACATGCCCCCATGGGCGGCCGCTGATGATCGAGCTGACCCGGTCGGACCTGGAAAAGCGCTTCAAGCGCATCCAGTCCAGGGATGAAGAATGAACAACAAAGTGATCTACGTGCTGGCGGGACCCACCGCCAGCGGAAAAAGCGATGTCGCTCTCCGGCTGGCGGAAAAAACCGGAGGCGAGATCCTCTGCATGGATTCGATGCAGGTATACCGGGGCATGGACATCGGCACCGCCAAGCCCACCGCGGAAGAAAGACGCCGCGTGCCTCATCACCTGCTGAACCTGTGTTCTCCCGAGGAGCCGTTCTCGGTCTCCGACTGGGCGGAGCGCTGCCGTCCCCTGCTGAGCTCGGTCCGTCTGCCCATCCTGACGGGGGGTACAGGCCTGTACCTGGACGCGGTGTCCTATGAACAGGATTTCGGTGCCGTGGGTGCGGACGCCGCGATCCGCGCCGGATATCACGCTATCGCCGACAGTCAGGGCAACGCCTCCCTGCATGAGATCCTCAAAGGCAGGGATCCCGCAGCCGCTTCCCGGCTCCATCCCAACGACGTCAGGCGGGTAGTCCGGGCCCTGGAAGTCCTGGACCTCACCGGCAGGTCCATCACTTCATTCAATGACCGCCGCCCTCCGGCCGGTTACGAATTCAGGATCTTCGCCATAGGCTGGCCCAGAGACCTTCTGTACCGCCGGATCGACGAGCGGGTGGACAGGATGATGGCTGACGGACTCAGGGAGGAAGTCCTCTCCCTCCGGGAACGGGGCGTGCCGCGGGACGCCACGTCCATTCAGGGCCTGGGCTACAAGGAACTTTACGATTATTTTGATTCCTCCGTTTCCCTCAGCGAAGCGGTCCTGAGCATCAAGGTGCGAACAAGACACTACGCCAAGCGCCAGATGACCTGGTTCCGGCGGGATACGAGGATCCGCTGGATCCCATCGGAGGATATAAAAAACGCGCCGGAGATCATTCTTGCTTCCGCGCCAAACGGGTCTGAATGACCTCTGCGCAGCATGATACCTTAAGAAAGGGCTTTCAGTCATGACAAACGGCACAAACGAACGCATCGAAAAACTGATCAGCGACGCCGAACGGGCCTGTGCCCGGTCCTTCGCAGATCTGGATAGGATCGAGGAGACCAACACACGGCGCGTCCTGGACGCCTTCAGGACCCACAGCGTGGCGCTTCGCCATTTTTCCCCCACCAACGGATACGGGTATGACGATATCGGCCGGGACACCCTGGAAGATATCTTTTGCGGCCTTTTCGGCACTGAATCCGCCATTGTACGCCCGCACATCGTATCGGGCACCGCGGCTCTCAGCCTGTGCCTGTTCGGCCTGCTCCTGCCCGGGGATCACCTGCTCTCCGCCGCCGGCGCGCCTTACGACACCCTCCAGACCGTGATCGGGACCGCCGGGAACGGCGTTGGATCCCTTAAGGAAATGAAGGTCCGTTACAGCCAGGTAGAGCTTGGCCGGGACGGCAGCCTGGACCTGAAAGCGCTCGCCGCCGCCATCTGTCCCGACACCCGGGTGGTGATGATCCAGCGCAGCCGGGGGTACGCCTGGCGCCCCACCCTGTCCCCCGAGGAGATCGGCCGGGCGGCGGATTTGATCCACAGGATCAATAAAAACATTACGGTCCTGGTGGACAACTGTTACGGCGAGTTTACCGACGTCCTTGAGCCCACCCATTTCGGCGCCGACGTGTGCGCCGGCAGCCTGATCAAGAACCCCGGAGGCGGTCTGGCCCCCACCGGCGGCTATATCTGCGGCAGGAAGGATCTGATCGACCGCATCTCCTGCCGGCTGACAGCGCCGGGCATCGGCAGAGAGGAAGGAAGCTATGCCGGCAGCTACAGGCCCTTCTACCAGGGACTTTTCATGGCGCCGCACGCCGTGTGCCAGGCGCTCAAGACCGCTATCCTTGCCGCTGCCGTTTTTGACTCCCTGGGGATGGAGACCAGCCCAAAAGCAGACGAAAAACGCTATGATATCATCCAGGCCATCAAGCTGGGATCCCCCGATAAACTGATCGCCTTCTGCGGAGGGGTCCAGGCCGCCTCCCCCGTGGACGCCAACTGCGTACCGGAGCCCTGGGACATGCCGGGCTATGAGGATCGGGTGATCATGGCGGCCGGCACCTTCGTCGCCGGCGCCTCCATTGAGCTCAGCGCGGACGGACCCATGCGCGAACCCTATACCGTTTACCTGCAGGGCGCTCTCACCTATGCCCACGGAAGACTCGCCCTGAAAGAGATCCTGAGAAAAATGCTTGAAAACGGACTGATCAGATAAACCATACAAGGAGCCTTTCAATGCTGAAGGTCAACGACATCCTCTGCGGCTTCCGGATCACCCGCTGCCGTTCCTTATCCGAGATCGGCGGCACCATGGTGGAGATGCGCCATGAAAAAACCGGAAGCGAGGTCTGCTGGATCGATAACGGCAATCGAAACAAGCTGTTTGCCATTGCTTTCAAGACCTTGCCCTCGGACGATACCGGTGTGTTCCACATCCTGGAGCACACCACCCTTTGCGGAAGCGAAAAATATCCCGTCAGGGAGCCCTTTGTGGAGCTGATGAAAAGCAGCATGAACACTTTTCTCAACGCCATGACCGGCCCTGACTATACCGTGTATCCCGTATCCTCCCGTTCCGTGAGGGATTACCTCAATCTGGTCAGCGTCTATCTGGACGCTGTCTTCCGTCCGAGGCTGATGACGGATAAAAACATCTTCCTCCAGGAAGGGTGGCATATCGAGGAAACGGACGGACACCCTGCCTTCAAGGGCGTAGTTTTCAACGAAATGAAGGGCGATTTGTCCTCCCCGGACAGCGTCATGGACGACGCTTTCAGCCGCCTCCTTTTCCCGGACACCACGGACCGTTTCAATTCCGGAGGGGACCCCGTCCTGATCCCCACCCTTACCTGGGACAGGTACCGGGAGACCTATACCCGGTTCTATCATCCCTCCAACGCGCGGGTGTTCCTGGACGGCAGCGTCCCATTGGAGGAGACCCTCCGGATGTTGGATGAGTATTACTCCGCTTATGAGAAAAGAACGGATTTTCCCGAAAACGCTTTTCAAACGCCCCGCGGAGGAAAAAGCGAAGCCAGGTACGAACTGCCCCTGGGCGAAGAAGCCGAAAACAAGGGGTGTTTCGTCATGGGACGCATCCTGGCCCCATGGACGGACCGTCTGAAGCGTCTGGCCGCCAGCGTCCTGTTCAGCGTGATCGGCTCCAGCAATGACGCCCCCATTAAAAAAGCGGTATTGGACGCGGGACTGGCCCGAAGCGTACAGTTCTCCGTCGATCCCGGATTCCAGAGCAGCGTCAGCCTGACCTTCAGGGATGTGAAAGACGGCTGCGAGGACGAGATCTATGCCCTCGTGTGCCGTGAAGCGGAGCGGATCTGTCGGACGGGCCTGGACCGGGACGAACTGGAGGCGTCTATTCGCCGCATGGCTTTCTCCACCCGGGACACCCGTGAACCGTCGGGACTCTACCGCTTAAGGCAGGTGCTGGCATCTTGGCTTTACGGCGGGGACCCGATGGACCGGCTGATGTATGACGATGTGTTCGCTAAGCTTAAAAAAATGATCCCCTCCGGAGGGTACGAAAGCCTGCTCCGGGAGATCATCCTGGACGAACATGGGATGTGCCTCCTGAAGGTCCTTCCCTCACCCACGCTGGGGGATGAAATGCGCAGAAAGGAAGAAGACCTGCTCCGGAGCATGCTTGAGGGCATGACAGCCGGGGAAAGAGACCGATTGCGCGCGGAGACCGAAGCTCTGCTTCACTGGCAGCAGACGCCGGACTCCCCCGAAAGCCTATCGACCCTTCCCACACTTCCCCTGAGTGAGGTCAAGGATCCTCCGGAATGGACCGACACCACCGAATACGAATACAACGGCGTCAGGGTCCTGTATCATCCGGTAGCCTGCCCGGGCATCGTCCATGTGCGGACGTATTTTTCACTTGCCGACGCTTCCCTTGACGATCTCCCATGGCTCCAGTTGATAGCTTCGATGTTCTCGCACCTGCCGACGTCCGCCCACAGCGTGCAGGAGATACGCAAACAGGTGCGCAATCTGTTTGGCCGTGATTCCATCAGCATCCAGGCCTACAGCCGCAAAAACTGCCGCAGGGAATGCATGACTTTCCTGTGCGCTTCCTTCAGCTGCCTGGAAGAGGACATGGGCGCCGCATCGGATCTGATGCACGAGATCCTGACAGAGACCCGGTTCGACGATCTGGAAAAGGTACTGCGCCTTACTGAGCAGACAGCCCTCCACTGCCGCCAGAACATGGCCGAATCCGGAAACCTGCTGGCCATTATGAAGGCACTTTCCTCCTACAGCGCCGAAGGCGCGGCGAACGAGGCCCTGAATGGGATCACCTTTACACGTTTCCTTTCCGGTGCGTCGGAAGAGATCCGGAAGGACCCTTCCCGCTGGAAAAGCACGGCTTCCCGCCTCGTACGGGATACCTTCGTCCGGGAAAGAATGCTTGTCAGCGTTTCCGGTGCGTCAGACCTGAAGCCCGAAAGGCTGATCCGCTCCTTCTCCGCCGGCAGTCCCCTGCCTTTCCGGGACACAGCCTATTCCATGCCCGCGGAGCCCAGGTCCTTCATCCGCCTTCCGGCCCAGGTCGGCAGCGCCGTGCAGGCATGGGAGCCAGCGATCCCGGGCCGCCTGAACGCCGCCTGTCTTGTCGGCGCCAACATCATCTCCCTCGATTACCTTTGGAACACGGTCCGCGTGGTCGGCGGCGCTTATGGCTGTTCCCTGATGTGCGACCTGAGCGGGTCCCTGGCAGCTTACTCTTACCGGGATCCAACCCCTGGCGCCACCATCAAGGCCTATGCCGATATGGAGAACGCCCTTAGAGCGTTCTGCGAGGAGGACGGCGATATCGATCCCTATATCCTTTCCGCAATTGCTGAAGCCGAACCGCTCAAAAGCCCATCGGAGCAGAGCGCCGACGCGGATGTCATGTGGCTGACCGGCTTCGAAAGGGAGGACAGCCTGCGTATCCGGGCCGAAATGCTTTCCTGCGGCAAAAAAGAGCTGCTTGAATTTGCCGATCTCCTTCATGCTTTCGCCGAGGAGGGATGCCGCTGCATCGCGGCCCCCGAAGCCCTGATGGGAGATACTTCCGGAGCGCGGATCACGGATCCTATACGAAGCTGAAATCTGAACAAAAGGGAAAAAGGGCTTCCGCATTTCGATCGCGGAAGCCCTTTTCGCATCCTTTATTACATCAGGTCCCTGTGCGTATACTTTGCCCCGCCGTTTTCCATTCCGGCAACGGTCTGCCCCGATCCTCGCATGACGTATTTGTAAGTGCACAGTCCTTCCACTCCCACAGGCCCGCGGGCATGGAGTTTGGAGGTGGAAATGCCCACCTCGGCCCCAAATCCGTACCTGAACCCGTCAGCAAAACGTGTGGAGCAGTTGCGGTATACGCCGGCGCTGTCCACCATGGTAAAGAACAGGTCCGCCGCGGCATCGTTTTCGGTGATGATGGCGTCGGTATGGTGGGAACCGCACCTGTTGATGTGTTCGACGGCTTCCTCCAGGGAGGAAACCACCCGGATGGATACGATGGCGTCGAGGTATTCGGTATACCAGTCGCTTTCGTCCGCCGGGAGGCATTCCGCAAAGGCGCGGGTCCTTTCGCAGCCCCTGATCTCCACGCCCCTCTTTCTCAGGGCCTCGCAGAGCACCGGCAGGATCCGTCCCGCAGCCCCTTCGTGGATAAGGATGGTCTCGGTGGCGTTGCATACGGCCAGGGCCTGCGTTTTCGCGTCCACCGTCACTTCCACCGCCATATCGGTGTCGGCGTCGGCGTCGATATATGTATGGCATATCCCGTCCGCGTGGCCCATGACCGGGATCCGGGTATGATCCATGATATAGCGGATGAAGGCGTTCCCGCCCCGGGGAACGATCAGGTCCACCTTGCCATCCTGTTTCAGAAGGTCGTTGACCTCGTCCCGGCTTTCCATCAGGGCGCACCAGCCGTCCGGCAGGATACCACGCCCGCTTTCCCGAAGGATCTCAAACAGCTTCCTGTTGCTTTCGGCGGCTTCCCGGCCGCCCTTGAGCAGGATGGCATTGCCGCTTTTGACACAGAGAGAGCCGATCTGGATCAGCGCGTCGGGACGGCTTTCAAAGATCACGCCGATGACCCCGATCGGGCACGTTCTCCTTTCAAGGACAAGTCCGGGGGTCAGTTCCCTTTTCAGGGTCACCCTGCCCAGGGGATCCGGCATGTCGCATAAAGAGGCCAGTCCCTGCCGCAGGGTCTTCAGCTTGGCGTCATCCATGGACAAACGCTTCATCAGAGGCTGGGCAAGCCCCTCCTCGGACGCACGTGCCATATCATGGCGGTTGGCCTCGAATATGGCTTCTTTTTCGCTCTCCAGCAGGCAGCTCAGCCTTCCAAGCACCCTGCGGCGGTCTTCCTCGGTCACCTTCAGCAGGGCATAGGACGCCTCCCTGGCCCTTCCCGCGGCTTCTGCGATGGTCATCTGCCTGCCTCCTTCAGCTGAAACGTTTTTCAAGCTCCTCATAGTTTTCGTGGGTGATCAAAGCGTCGTGCCTGGTACCGTCAAGCTGGATCACATATGTCCACCGGCCGTAAGGGGTAATGTTGCGGATATGGTGGATGTTGATGATATAGCTTTTATGGCACCTGAAAAACACCGATTTATCCAGCTTGTCTTCGATCTCCTGCATCGTTTCGGGGATAACATACCGTCCGTCCCCCACCGTATACATTACCGTCGCGCGGTCTTCCCGCTGGATCAGCAGGATCTCCTCCGGGTCCAGGAAAATGACGCCTTCCCGATGCTTCACCATCAATCGGTCCGTTAGGGAACGCCTTCCGGGTTCCCTTACCGTTTCCTGCTGCATGGAACGCTGCTTTTCATCCATTTCACGGATCCGGTCCAGCGTCGCGTCGAGCCTTTCCAGGTTGAACGGCTTCACAAGGTAATCAAAGGCGTAAACTTCGAAGGCTTCCCCCATGTACTCCTCATGCCCCGTGGCAAAGACAAGCTTGCACTCCGGGTCCTTATCCTGTATCTCCCTGGCGCAGTCGATCCCCGAAACCAGGGGCATATCCACATCCAGGAAGACGACCCGGGGACGCAGCGCTTCGTATTTGTCCAGCGCTTCCCTGCCGTCCCGGGCCTCATCCAGCACGGTAAAGCCCGCCGTACGCTGAATGCGCTTTTTCAGGATCATCCGGATCCCCGGATCGTCGTCGCAGATCAGCACAGTGATCTCATTGCCTTCCACGCACGCCCCATCTCCTCTCCGCCGGTCTCTTCATGATCTCGGCCATGACCACCGCCTTCGCCCATTCCCGGGTCTCCTCCGACCTTTGTGCGTGTATTTGATCTCCGTGATTCACAGAGGAAACGGCGTACATTTCATCGTGGCACGGGTCCGTCCCCTCACCGGTCATAACGGCGTCATGCCAGTCGGTCTCGGCAGCCTGGCCTTCGAGGGATACAAATCCGGGGGTGTAGCTGGCAAGCGTTGACGGCCGGAGCGGAGCAGCGGCGGCAGGAGCTGCGGGGCCGGACGCCGGCGTGTCAGGGGCGGGATAAGCGGCAGCAGCGCCCTGCGTGGAAGGAACGGGTTTGGCCGGCTTTCCGGCTGACTCAGCTTGTTTTTTCATTGTCTTTTTCGCTTCTTTCACCGCAAAGAAAGCCACGCCAAAGAGTATGATCGCAAAGAAAAACACATCCGACATCGCACCGTCTCCTTTCCGCTGTCATCGGGGCTGTCCCCGCGGGAACAGCCCCGGAACGCGATTACTTTTCAGGCTTTTTCTTGGTATCCGCGATATTGCCTTCCGGCGCGGCGGCCTTGGCGATGCCGGTGCGCATTTCGGTGTCGGCAATGGTATTCTGCATCTGGTAATAATCCATCACGCCGAGCTTGCCCTCACGCAGCGCTTCGGCCATGGCCAGCGGCACTTCAGCTTCCGCCTCGACTACCTTGGCCCTCATCTCCTGGACCGAAGCCTTCATCTCCTGCTCCTTGGCGACAGCCATGGCCCTGCGCTCCTCGGCCTTGGCCTGGGCAATGCGCCGGTCCGCTTCCGCCTGGTCCATCTGCAGCTGGGCGCCGATATTCCTGCCCACGTCGATGTCGGCGATGTCGATGGAAAGGATCTCATAGGCCGTCCCCGCGTCAAGGCCCTTGTTGAGCACGGTCTGGCTGATCAGGTCCGGGTTTTCAAGCACGGCTTTATGGCTGCTGGAGGAACCGATCGTGGTAACGATGCCTTCGCCGACCCTGGCGATGATGGTCTCTTCGCCGGCGCCGCCCACTAGGTGTTCGATGTTGGTGCGCACGGTGACCCTCGCCTTGACCCTGAGCTCGATGCCATCCTGGGCAATGGCGGCCACCGGAGGCGTTTCGATCACTTTGGGGAGGACGCTCATCTGCACGGCCTGCAGCACGTCGCGGCCGGCCAGGTCGATGGCGCGGGCTGTTTCAAAGGAAAGGCTGATGCCTGCCTGCTTGGCGCTGATCAGCGCGTTGATGACCCTTTCCACATTTCCCTTGGCCAGGTAATGGGTCTCCAGCATGTCGGTGTTCACTTCCAGGTCAGCCTTGCGGCCCTGGATATACGCGTTGACGATCTTCTGGGGCGGGATCCTACGGAAACGCATGCCCACCAGGGTAGAGATCTTCACCGGTACGCCGCTGGCCATCGCGGTAACCCAGAGGCCCAGGGGAACGTAACGGAAGAAGACCAGAAGCGCGATCAGAATGACCGCGGCCACCAGGATCAATGTAATGTTTACCATAATGAAACCTCCTTCAGTATTCGGTCATAGTTGTCATGACAATCACTTTTCTTCCCGTACCACGATCCGGTTGCCTTCGATATTGACGATCTGTATGGCGGCGTCCTTGGGGATAAAGCTTCCTTCCGAAACCACGTTCAGTCTGACGCCGTCAAAATCGCCGATGCCGCTCGGCCGCAGGGGCGTTGCCGAAGTGCCTGTCCTGCCGACAAACGACTCCATATCGTTGGCAGGCGCTTTCTTTTCAAGCTCTTTCAAGCCCCACTTCCGGAAAAAGCCGCCTCCCGAAGCGCTCTTCAGGCTGAAGGTCAGCGCGACCGCCATCAGCACCACCGCGCCAAGGCACATCCAGATCCCAGCCACCGCGCCATAGTTGACCCAGACCAGAACGATGGCCGCGCCGATGAGCAGCACTCCGGAGATCCCGGGGAGGCCGATGCCCGGCATAAAGATCTCCACCACCAGCAGTCCGACGCCTCCGATCAGCGCCAGTATGAGCGGAATATTGGAACCGATAAATTCCCAGAAACTCATCCTTTCACCCGCTTTCCCTTGTTTTGATGGTCTTATCCTATCACATCGCACGAGAATAAAAAAGGGAACGCGTCCGAAAGCCGCAATTTGACGTTTCAATTGTCATGATCCGCGCCCGCGAAGGCAAAAATATTCAGGGAAAACACCCTCGGGCCCCTCGGGTTCTTCTGACGTCTTTCTTAAAAAGGGGAGTGCCTCACGGCACTCCCCCATCATCTTTCCTGAAGGATCAGGGCCTCTTAAGCGTATCCAGGGTGATCACGGGCCTTACGCCGGCCAGGGGAGCGTTCGCCTTGCACCCGATCGTACTGAGCGCGCCCCTGTCGCCGACAAACATGGCGTTGCCCTGCATACCGCCGGCCGTACGGAGCCACCAGTTGATCGTGCTGTCCCAACCGGGCCTGACCTCGCCCCAGCGCCGCAGGCACCAGGGCGTCGCGCTGCCGATCCGCTGCCTGGCAGCGGGATACAGTTCGTTCACCTCTTCAAAGGAAAGGATATAGACCATATCCTCGGTATCCCCTCCGCCGCCGATGCCATAGGACGGATTTGCCGGGTTCGCGATCGTCGCCGAAAGCATTTTCTCTTTTTCCTCGTCGGTAAAGGCATTCTCAAAGAACGTCCCGTTCAGCCACGCGCGCAGGGCGCTGTTCTCCCAGTCCGCATTCCCGTCGGCGGAAAAGGCCATCGGTTCCAGGGTCTTCTGGCTGATCAGCGTCAGGACGTTGCCCTCGTTTTTCAGGACGATCCAGACGATCGGCTCCGCTCCGTCCCTGTCCCGGTTGTCCTGTTCCCAGGAGCCGAACTTGATGGTGTCTCCCACGGGATACAGGTCCAGCCGCAGATCGTCGGCCAGTTCGTTGGCCGTATTCAGTTCGGTCTCCAGGCCCTCGATGGCGGTAGCGGCCTCGTCAGCCGCAGCGGCAGCCGCTTCCCGGGTATCGTTCAGGTCCGTCTCAAGGCCGCTTATTGTCGCGGCTGCTTCCTCAGCTGCTTTCGCCGCCGCTTCACGGGTGTCGTTCAGGTCCGTCTCAAGGGAACTGATCGTCGCCGCGGCCTCTTCGGCCGCTTTCGCGGCGGCGGCTTTGGTGTCGCTCAGTTCGGTCTCAAGGCCTCCGATGGTCGCCGCGGCTTCTTCGGCCGCTTTTGCGGCGGCGGCTTTGGTGTCGCTCAGTTCGGTCTCAAGACCTCCGATGGTCGCCGCGGCCTCTTCGGCTGCCTTCGCGGCGGCTGCCTTTGTCTGCTTCAGTTCGGTCTCAAGGCCAGCAATGGTCGCCGCAGCTTCAGCGGCCGCCGAATCCGCCGCGGATTTTGCCGACTCCAGCTCCGCCTTCAGGCCGTTGATCGTTATCTCCGCCTCGTTCGCGGCCTTTTCCGCAGCCGTCTTCGTCTCATCCAGGCTGGTCTTCACCTCGGTGACCTTTGCCTCCAGTTCCTCAGCCTTGGCACGGGCTTCCGCCGCCTGCTTTTCAGAGGCGTCCAGCGCGCTTTGAAGACCCGCAATGGTCTTGTCCGAGGCTTCCTTGGCGCTTGCGGAAGCCGCTTCGGCTTCCTTCAGCTGTTTGGTCAGCAGTGCGATCTGGGTGTCATAGGCACCCGCGGATTCCGCCGCCCGGGCCTTGAGGGTATCGATCTCCGACTGGAGGGTGAGGGTCTTTTCCTCATACGCCGCCTTTTCGTCGGCCGACGCCGTCTTCAATTCCCCGATCTCGGTTTCCAGGGCGGCCATCCTTGCCAGAGTTTCTTCCGCCGCTTTGGCGGTGGTCAGTTCCTCCTGAAGGGCGCGGATCGATTCTTCGGCCGTCTTCGCTGCCCGGGCCGCTTCCGCCCGGGTGGCGTCCAGCTCCGCCTGGATCTCGTTGACCCGCTTGGATGTGGCGTCCACGTTGGCCCCGGCTACGGACAGCATGGATCTGGCTTCCTCAAGGTCGCTTTCCAGGTCGGAGATCCTGGCGTCGTATTCTTCCTTTGCCACAGTGGCCTGAGTCCTGCTTTCCTCAAGGAGAGCCTCGAGCTCCGCGATCTTCTTGGCCGTGGCTTCGGCATCGGTGTTTACCTGGGTCAGTTCGGCCTTTGCTTCTTCCAGCTGGGCCTCGAGTTCTGCGATTTTTTCCGTATACTGCGATTCGGCGTTCTCCGCGCTTTTCCTGGTCTCCGCCAGCGCGCCTTCCAGCTCCTCCACTTTTTTGGTGGCGATGGAAGCCGCTTGTTCGGCGTCCTCGCGGGCCTGGTTCAGCATGCCTTCCAGTTCGCCGATCCTGGTCTGAGATGTGATCTGCGCCTCCGCCGCGCTCGCGATCTCGCTGTCAAGCCTGGCCTGCAGTTCCCCTGCCTTGACGGACATCTCACTGGTCTCGGTACGCGCTTTGTCAAGACTTGTCTGGGCTTCCTTCAGCTGCGCCTCCAGAAGCGAGATCTTCTCAGAATATTCCGTTTCGATGCTCTCAGCCGCGGCCTTTGCTTCGGCAAGCCCGGATTCAAGGCCGCTGACCTTTTCCGCGGCTGACGCGGCCGCGGTTTCGGCGTTTTCCTGAGCGGTCTTGAGCATCCCTTCCAGTTCGTTGATCCTCTTTCCTGCCGCTTCCGCCTCAGCCTCGGCCGCAGCTTTGGTATCCGTCAGGTCCTTTTCCAGCTTTGCGATGGTCGCGGCGGCCTTTTTTGCGGCTTCTTCCGCCGCTGTGAGTTCTGTCTTCAGCCCGGAAATAGTCGCGGCCGCTTCATTCGCGGCTGTCTCCGCGGCGGCTTTCGTATCGCTCAGTTCCGTTTGAAGCCCGGATATCTCCGCGGCCGCTTCATTCGCGGCTGTCTCCGCGGCGGCTTTCGTATCGCTCAGTTCCGTTTGAAGCCCGGATATCGCCGCGGCCGCTTCACTCGCGGCTGTCTCCGCGGCGGCTTTCGTATCGCTCAGTTCCGTTTGAAGCCCGGATATCGCCGCGGCCGCTTCACTCGCGGCTGTCTCCGCGGCGGCTTTCGTATCGCTCAGTTCCGTT
>JAFWWK010000255.1 GCA_017523615.1 Clostridia bacterium | reverse complement strand
TTCGCTGTTGTCCGTCATATCGTGCTGAATGTCCTCAAATCTATGGATGATAAGATGTCTGTTGCCCGAAGGCGCCGCCATTGTGCCTATGATGACGACTACCTCGAAAAAGTCATGAGGTCCATTCATGCGTGAGCCGTGTACCCCCGAGGGCCGCATATTGTAAAAACACGGCATTTCCTGTATAATACCTCAGGAATTCGGTTCTTTGTTTTATTCCGCACAGGGCTTGAAGAAGAATCCAGGACAGATCATGTCCGGAACATAAGGAAGGAATTGAACGTATGAAGATCGGCTGCGTAAAAGAGATCAAAAACAATGAATTCCGCGTGGGACTGACTCCCGACAACGTAAAGGCCTATGTCGCCGCCGGGCATCATGTATATATGGAAGCCGGCGCGGGGATCGGCTCCGGCTTTTCCGACGACGAATATGTACATGCCGGCGCTTCCCTCCTGGACAATGCCGCGGACGTATGGCGTCTGGTGGATATGATGATCAAAGTCAAGGAGCCCCTGGAATGCGAATATCCCCTGTTCAGGGAGGGACTTATCCTGTATACCTATCTGCATCTGGCCGCTGACAGGGAACAGATGGACGCGCTGCTGAAAGGCCGCGTGAAGGCGGTGGCTTATGAAACCATCCAGGAATCGGATCGCACCCTGCCCTGCCTGGCCCCGATGAGCCAGATAGCCGGCCGCCTGTCCATCCAGGAAGGCGCCAAATACCTTGAAAAACGCTTTGGAGGGGAAGGGATCCTCCTGGCCGGCGTACCTGGAACGCCCAAAGCCAACGTTGTCATTCTCGGCGGCGGGACCGTGGGTATGAATGCCTGCAAGATCGCCGTCGGCATGGGCGCCAACGTCACCATTCTGGACATCAGCCTGAAGCGGCTGGAAGAACTGGATAACCTTTTCGGCGCTCATGTCCAGACCCTGGTCAGCAACGACAGCAATGTGGAAAGGGTCCTCAGGGACGCTGATCTGGTCATCGGTTCGGTACTGATCCCCGGCGGTTCCACTCCAAAGCTGTTCAAGAAAAGCTATCTGAAGGAAATGAAGGACGGCGCGGTTTTTGTTGATGTGGCCATCGATCAGGGCGGATGCGGTGAAAGCAGTCACGTGACCACCCATGACGATCCGGTCTATGTGATGGACGGCGTAGTCCATTACTGCGTTGGCAACATGCCCGGCGCGGTCCCGCGGACCAGCACCATCGCCCTGACCAACGCCACCGTACGGTATGGGCTGGAGATCGCCTCCAAGGGCCTTGAAAAGGCGGCCATGGAAAGCCCCGCCATCGCTCTGGGCGTCAATTGCTATCTGGGAAAGATCACCAACCGCAACGTAGCCTTGGCCCACGGACGCGAATATACCGATCTGAAAGAAATGATCGTCTGATCTCTGTCCGCTGTATCCCCGTTCGCCGCCTTCGGAGGAGGACCCCGGAGGCGGCGGTTTCTATGCGTACTCTGTCCAAATAAGGAAGCTGCGTTTGAGCAAGGTCATCGGTCATATTGGAGAGGGGGAGGAAGGCCCAATGTCATGCTGCTGCGGACATTTTTATTCCTGTTATACCGTGCGTATCATTGACTTTTTTGGTGATGGATGGTTAAATAAGGGGAGCTGATCGAAAGGGAGGACGCGTATGGGTTTTTTCGACGGATTCAAGGTCAAGGCCGCGCTGATGAAGCATCAGAAAGGCAAAAAGGATGAAGCGCTGGCGGAATACACCGAACTGTATCAAAACGGTGTCGTTTCGGCCGCGTACATGCTGCCCTATTCAGTCCTGCTGCTCAAAATGGGTGGAGAGGATAATTACCTTCTGGTAAAGGAGGTCCTTAAAAAAGCCGAAAAGGCCCCGGATATGACCCCGGACAGAAAACAGCAGCTTTTTGTCAATTACGCCGTGGCGAATTACAAGCTGGGCGAGATCGACAAAGCGATCAATCTCCTGGAAGCCAGTCATAAGAAAGCTCCCTGCGGCATGACCTATCAGGCCCTCGGTTTTTTGTATATCGAGAAGGGCGATCAGGAAAAAGCGCTTGAATACAATCAGGAAGCGCTGGAATACGATGACGAGGATCCGGTGGTGCTGGACAATCTGGGACAGTTATATTACCGGCTGATGAACGATAAGGAAAAGGCCAGGGAATATTTCGATAAGGCATACGAGCTGAAGGACACACAGATCGACACCAACTATTTCCTCGCCCTTTACGATATAGAAGATGGGAAAAAAGAAGAGGCGGTAAAAAAACTGAACACCGCGTTGGAAGGCAATTTTTCTCCCCTGAATCATGCCACTCCGGATGGGATCAGGAAACTCCTGGCCGAGATCAAATAAAGTATGACAGGGCATTGCGGCGCAGCCGCGCGGCAGGGTTTATTCTTGGACCAGCCGGGTTATTTCACTGACAATAATGACTGGATATCATGGGATTTTCTGATCCGTACAAGATACTCATAACAGGAGGCAGACAATGGCCAACGATACTTCCCGCACCAATTTTATCTGGGATGCCATAGAAGAGGATCTGAAGGAAGGCAGGTACACTGAGGTCCATACCCGTTTTCCTCCCGAGCCCAACGGATACATGCATATCGGGCACTGCAAAGCGCTGATCATGGATTTCCTGACGGCCGAAAAATTCGGCGGCAAATGTAATTTGCGTTTTGACGACACCAACCCGGCCAAAGAGGACATGGAGTATGTCCGGAATATCGAGAAAGACATCCGTTGGCTTGGCTTTGAATGGACCGGTGGATTGTATTACGCCAGCGATTATTATGATAAATGCTACGAGATCGCCGAGGACTGGATCAAAAGGGGTCTGGCGTATGTGGACGAGCTCAGCAAGGATGAGATGCGCGCTTACCGCGGCACACTGACCGAGCCCGGCAGGAATTCTCCCTGGAGGGATCGCCCTTGGGAGGAGAGCCTGGACCTGTTCCGCAGGATGAAGGCCGGCGAATTTGCGGAAGGGACCCATACGCTTCGCATGAAGATCGATATGGCAAGCCCCAATATCGTCATGCGGGATCCCGCCATGTATCGGATCCTTTACAAGGAACACTGGCGTACGGGAAACAAGTGGTGCATTTATCCGATGTATGATTTTGCCCATCCCATCGGCGACGCTCTTGAGGGCGTGACCCATAGCCTTTGTTCCCTGGAATACGAGATCCATCGTCCCCTGTATGACTGGGTGGTGGAGCATGCCGCGAATATGCTTGTTTCAAAGCCCCGGCAGATCGAGTTTGCCCGGCTGAACATGACCAGGACGGTCATGTCCAAGCGTTATCTGCGTCAGCTGGTCGAAGGCGGTTATGTGCGCGGGTGGGACGATCCCCGGATGCCTACGCTTTCCGCCCTCAGGCGCAGAGGGTATACCGGCTCCGCTATCCGTGAATTCGTGGACCGGATCGGCATGAGCAAGGCTGACAGCGTGGTGGATCTTGCTTTGCTTGAATCATGTGTCAGGGACGATCTGGGCGAAAAGAGCCCCAGGGCCATGGCGGTCCTCAGGCCCCTGAAGGTGGAATTCACCAACTGGCCGGAAGGCAAAGTGGAAGAGCTGACGGTGGAGAACCATCCCGATCATCCCGAGATGGGGACCCGTACCGTGCATTTTTCCCGCTTCGCCTGGATCGAACAGGATGATTTCATGGAAGAACCGGTCAAAAAATTCCAGCGCATGTATCCCGGTTTTGAAGTCCGCCTTAAAGGCGCGTATATCGTCCGCTGTGATGGCTGCGAAAAAGATGAAGACGGGAACGTGACGAAGGTCCTGTGTACGGTGGACATGGATTCAGCCAGCGGAACCCCCGGGGCGGACCGGAAGATCAAGGGGAAGACCCTGCACTTTGTCAGCGAAGCGGATGCCGTGCCCTTTGAGGCCCGGCTGTATGAACCGCTGCTCCTGGACGAAGAACCGGAAGCCGAGGAACCTTCGGAAGGCGAGGAAGAAAATTCCGGTTCGGGCAAGAAGGACTTTATCAGCCGCCTGAATCCCGACAGCATGACGGTGCTTCGCGGCGTAGCCGAACCATGCGTCAGGGACTGCCCCGATGGGACCACATTCCAGTTCCTGCGCACGGGATATTTCTGCAAGGATCCGGATTCCACGGCCGAGCTGCCGGTCTATAACCGCACCGTGGGTCTCAGGGACACCTTTGCCAAACAGAAAGGATAATCAACATGGAAGTCAGGACACGTTTTGCTCCGAGCCCCACGGGATTCATGCATCTTGGCGGGGTCAGGACGGCATTGTACGCGTTTCTTTATGCCCGCAAAAATGGCGGCAGGTTCATTCTCCGCATTGAGGACACCGACCAGGAGCGGTATGTGGAAGGCGCCACAGAGGTGATCTACGATACGCTGAAGGCCTGCGGCATGCAGTGGGACGAAGGTCCGGATGTGGGTGGGGATTACGGCCCGTACATCCAGTCGGAGAGGAAGGATATCTACCTGCCGTATGCCGAAGAGCTGATCAGAAAGGGGAAAGCCTATTACTGTTTCTGCACCAAAGACGAACTGGACGAGCGCCGCAGGGCGGCGGAGAGCAGGGGAGAGACTTTCAAATACGATAAGCACTGCCTTCACCTGAGTCAGGAAGAGGTTAGGAGGCGCCTGGACGCCGGCATGCCGTATGTCATCCGCCAAAACGCGCCTACCGAAGGGGAAAGCAGCTATCACGACATGGTATTCGGGGATATTTCCATGCCCAATGATACCCTGGACGACATGGTCCTCATCAAGCAGGACGGTATGCCCACCTATAATTTCGCCAACGTGATCGACGATCACCTGATGGGGATCACCCATGTGATCCGCGGCATGGAATACCTGTCCTCCACTCCGAAATACGATCTTCTTTACGAGGCTTTCGGCTGGGATATCCCCAAGTATATCCATCTGCCTACTGTGATGCGGGATGCGTCCCACAAGCTCTCCAAGCGGGACGGCGACGCTTATTACAGTGATTTTATCAGCAAGGGATACCTGACCGAGGCGCTGATCAATTACCTGGCTCTGGTCGGCTGGAATCCCGGGGATGACCGGGAGTTTTTTACCATGGATGAACTGATCGAAGCGTTTGATGTCAAGGGGATCAACAAGGCTCCCGGCATTTTCGACGTCAATAAGCTGACCTGGTTCAATGCCCATTACATCCGTGAACTGCCCTTTGAAAAATATCTCGAAATGGTCACTCCGTGGTTCGATTCCGTTTTTGACGGTATGGAGAACAAACCGGACTACCGCAGGCTGGCGGAACTGATGCAGGGCCGTACCGAAGTGTTCGGCCTGGTGCCGGGCATGGTCTCCTTCCTGAGGCAAATGCCGGAATACGGCGATGACCTGTATTTCAACAAAAAGATGAAGACCTCTGCGGAAACCGCGGGACCTGTGCTTGAGATGATCCGGCCCGTGCTGGAGGGCATCGACGACTGGAAGGAAGATATTATTCATGACCGGGTCATGGAAAAGATCGCGGAAAGCGGTATGAAAAACGGCGCCGTGCTCTGGCCGCTGCGCATCGCGATCTCCGGCCTGGCCAATACGCCCGGCGGTGCGTTTGAGATCGCTTATCTGCTTGGCAAGGATGAGACCCTGCACAGACTGGATGCGGCGATCGCGCGCCTGAAAAAAGCCTGATCTGCTTTTTATAAAATATAAAAAAACCGGTCATGAACTTCATGGCCGGCTTTTTTGACTGAGTTCAGGTATCGTGATAGATCGGGTATTCCGCTCCGTCGCGGAGCATCACGGGGATCACATCCAGGGGACAAGGCACGGTGACAGTCTGTCCGCCGTCGTATACTTTTCCGGTAAACGCGTCCTTCCAGACCGCGCCAAAGGGCAGATAAACACTCCGACATGTCACACCGGCCTCCATGACCGGCGCAATGAGGAGGTCGGGACCGAACATATACGCGTCCTCCGTGTGCCAGGCCTGTTTGTCTTCCGGGAAATCGTAAAACAGGGGCCGCATGACCGGCGCGCCCGTATCATGGGCGGCTTTCATCAGGCTTCGGACATAGGGACGCAGGCGTTCCCGGATAAACAGGTATTTACAGAGAATGGGGGTGTTTTCTTCCCCAAAGCTCCAGACTTCGTTGTCCTGGCCCGAGGTGAGCTGTTTGACGCCGTTTCGGTATTCCTGCTCGCATTCATACCATGGACTGCGCTCTCCGTGCATCCGGAAGACAGGCAGGAAACATCCCCAGGCAAACCAGCGGAGCAGAAGCTCTCTGAAGGCAGGATCGGAATTATCTCCGCCCATAAAGCCCCCGATATCGCAGGTCCACCATGGGATCCCCGCCATTTCCATCGAAAGGCCGGCCTGGAGTTGTTCCCGCATCGCACGGAAAGAAGAATAAATATCCCCTGACCAGGCGAGGACAGCATATTTCTGGCTTCCGGCCCACGCGCAGCGGACCAGGCTCATGATGCTTTCTTCCCCTTCGGCCTTCAGCCCCTCATAGAAGCCCCTGGCATAGCCGACGGGGTAAAGATTTGATGTCTGGAGGGCCGGTCCCGCCCAATAGCGGTAATTGTCAAACTCATAGCTTCCGTATTCGGGTTCGGCTACATCCAGCCAGAAGCAGCGGATCCCTTTTTTATAATAGTTTTCCCTGCACTTTTCCCAGACGAATCTTTGCGCGCCGGGGTGGGTCGCGTCAAAATAGACAGCCGCCCCCATCCAGGTACTCACGTCGTTGCCGCGGTCTGTCCTGACAAGGTACCCCTGATCAGCCATCTCCCGGTAATTTTCACTCTGCTCGTCTATGGTCGGCCAAACGGAGACGACGGTTTCGATCCCCATTTTTTTCAGTTCCTGTACCATTGCTTCAGGATCCGGCCAGTCCAGAGGTTCGAATCTGAAGTCCCCCTGACGGGTCCAGTGGAAAAAATCCACGACGATGGCGTCCATCGGAAGCCCCAGGGACTTGTGCCGGCGGGCGACGGAAAGCAGTTCGTCCTGGGTGCGGTAACGGAGCTTACACTGCCAATAGCCGAGGCCATATTCAGGCATCATCGGGGCGCGTCCGGCCACGGCGGAATAATTGCGTTCGATCTGGGCGGGGGTGTCACCGCATGTGATGTAGTAATCCATTTTCTTTGTGGAAATGGATGTCCATTCTGTGCGGTTGGTCCCGAAAACGCACGTGCCGATGGCGGGATTGTTCCACAGGAATCCATATCCCCTGCTGGAAACAAAGAAAGGGACGCTGGCCTGGGAGTTGCGATGACAAAGCTCCAGAACGGCGCCTTTTTTGTCGAGCCTTCCGTCCTGGTACTGGCCCATACCAAAGATCTGTTCATCGTCAAACGCTTCAAAACGGGCGGTCAAAGACCAGTCTGAGGTGCCGGGGATCGCCTTGAGCTGCCGGGCAGGGATCCTGAGGGATGTGGAATACCGATTGATGCGGTCACGGTTGCGCCAGTATTCCTGGGTCAGCAGGTGTCCTTTCTGGTTGAAGAAGGAGATCCAGCCTTCGGAATTGACTTTGGCAGTCAGGTTTCCGTTGGTAAAGGTATACTCCCGGCCTTTCATGTGATACCTGGCGTATTCCTCTGATCTGTACCAGGGGTCGGTGATATCGATCTCCCGACAGGAGATGACAGGAGAGGATGCGGCGGGCTTTTCGCTTAAGGCCCAATCGTGTGGGTCCATTTCCGGTTCGCTGGTCATTCGGACGCGGATGCCGTCCTCCCCCCATGGATCGATCCATAACTGAGATATCCCACTGCGGATGATAAGACGGTCGTTTGCCTGTTCGATCTGCATTTTTTTCTCCGTGATCCTTTCTTATATCCGCGGTGTGGTTTTATATCCGGTCCAGGATGGGGGAAAACAGGTTGTGCTTCTGCAGGATGCCGTCATAGGAGACAATGATCCCCTCGTTTTCGGCATAGAACGTGTCGAGACCCCGGGTCTCAAAGATCTTGACTCTGGGAGGGGAGGGCATTTGCATTACCTGATCCCGGATCTTTTCGGCGACTTCGGGGTTCCGACAGTGGGAAATATACAGGCAACTGCCTCCCTGACGCTTTTCGGAATAATCCTTCAGGATCGAATTGACCGCGCCGGCGCCTCCCCGGGCTTTCCCGATCAGTTCGATCTTGCCGCCCGGGGTACCGATACCGATGCCCCACAGGTGAAGCGCCCTTGCGGCGATGCCGACCAGGCGGGGCATCCTTCCGTTCCTGATCAGGTTGTCAAAGGAACAAAGCGCGAAGACCGTATGGACATGCGATACGTATTCGTTCAATTTCGTGACGACCGCATCAAAGCCGTTCCCTTCCGCGATGAGTTCCGCGGCTTTTTCGGCGATAAGGATGTTGCCGGGGCCGGTGGAACGGCAGTTGATGACAACGATCTTTTTTTCCGGGAACTCTTCAAGCACCATTTCCCTTGCGGAGCATGCGCTGTTGTAGCTTCCGGAAAGCTCGGCGGAAATGGTGATGGCGATGGAGTTGTCGGCGGTTTTGAACTCATCCGCCCACAGGTCCGGAGGCGGACAGGCGGATTTGCTTGGGCTCTTGGCTTTCGCCAGTGCGTCCAGAAGGACCCGGGTGTCAAAATGCTCATCGTCTGTATAGGATCGATCATCCACCATGAAAACAAAAGGAATGCTGGCATAAGAAAGTCCGGGGCATTTCCTGTCCAAATCGATGATATCACAGGCTGAATCGGCAACGATCTTCCAGGACATAAACTACCTCCGATGCTGACAGGCCGGTCAAAAAGACTGGTTTGTTACATATTATTATACCGCGCCTTTGCAGGAGCCGCAACAGATTGCTTTTATTTTAACAAAATATCTGATAATTGAGATGAGGAGGAAACCGTTTCACCGGCTGCGATTTCCAAAGCAGGACGAGTCTCGGGATAAAAAGCGGCTGCAGGAAACACGATCCCCGCAGCCGCCGTGAAATAAAAATGAATGCTTAATCGTGTCCGAGAAGACCGTTTTGCCAGTGCTTGCGGCACAGCGAAACATAGCAGCTGTTGCTGCCAAGGAGGATCTGGGCGCCTTCCCTGACGACCTTTCCGTCAATGACCCGCGCGTTGCAGATGGCTTTTTTTCCGCACCAGCAGATGGTTTTGACTTCTTCGATGGTATCGGCCCAGGCAAGGAGCCACTGGCTTCCCTCAAAAAGGTTGTTCTGGAAGTCGGTCCGAAGGCCGTACGCGATGACGGGAACGTTCAATCTGTCGACGATGTCCACGAGTTTTTCGACCTGCGTTTTCGTCAGGAACTGAGCTTCATCCACGATGACGCAGTGATAGGAGGAAACGTCGATCTCGTCAAGTTCTTCCACAAAGCGGCATTCGGTTTCCAGCCCGGAACGGCTGCGAACGGTCCGTTCACCATCCCGGTTGTCAAGCCGGGGCTTGAGCATGAGGACACGCTGTCCCCGTTCGTGATAGTTATACTCCACCATAATGGCGTTGGCTGTTTTGCTGGAACCCATCGCGCCGTAACGGAAATAAAGTTTGGCCATGTCTTTTTCCTTAACAAGAGAGGCGTTTTTGCCCAGGGCAGCCTCTCGTTATGTTTTTTTGTTGCTGGAGAAATCGGGAATAACCTTCCTATGGGAGACGAGTTTGCGGTGGAAGGTCTCTCACGACCTGCGGTTATCGGCAAATTCCGATGCCCCACTCGGCCCGATCAGTAAGCTTTGGCGAAATACATGACCCGGTCGGCCTTTTTGCCGCAGCAGACACATTTGTCCCCGATGGGGGTCTGGTCGAAGGGCATGTTCCTGGAGGTCGCGCCGGTCTCTTCCTTAATGCGGTCCTCGCAGGCACGGTCGCCGCACCACATGGCGCGGGCATAACCGCCGTCCACCTGGGACTTCAATTCGTCCATGCCGGACACATCCTTTGTGTGGGCTTCGCGGAACGCAAGGGCGATGCGGAACATGTTTTCCTGGATGTCGCCGAGCATTTTATTGACTGCCGCGGGAAGCTGGTCGTCCAGGGGAAGGGTGGTTTTTTCGAAGGTATCCCTGCGGACTGCCGTGACCTGTCCCTTTTCGATGTCCTTGGGACCGATCTCCAGACGCAGAGGCACGCCCTTGAGCTCCCATTCGTTGAATTTCCAGCCGGGGGATACGTTGTCCCTGTCGTCAAATTTGACGCGGATACCGTCCGACCTCAGCGCTTCAACGACTTCGGTGCATTTTTCGATCACACCGCCCTTATGCGCTGCGATCGGGAGCACGACGGTCTGGAAAGGCGCGATGGCAGGGGGAAGTTTCAGCCCGCGCTCGTCGCCGTGGGTCATGATGATCGCCCCGATCAGCCTGGTGGAACAGCCCCAGCTGGTCTCGTGACAATACTCCAGGCGTCCGTCTTTGGAAAGGTACTGGATGTTGAAGGGCACTGAGAAGTTGGTGCCGAAATTATGGGAGGTGCCCGCCTGGAGCGCTTTGCCGTCCTGCATCATGGCTTCAACGGAATAAGTCGCCTGGGCGCCGGCAAATTTTTCCTTGTCCGACTTGCGCCCTGCGTAAACGGGGATGGCCAGCTTGTTTTCGCAGAAGGTCTTGTACACATTCAGCATAAGCTGCGTCTCTTCTTCGCTCTCCTCTGGAGTGGCATGGACCGTATGACCTTCCTGCCACCAGAATTCGGCGGTCCTCAGGAAGGGACGGGTGGTTTTTTCCCAGCGCATAACGGAACACCACTGGTTGTATTTCATCGGAAGATCACGCCAGGAATGGACCCATTTGGCGAACATGGTGCAAAAAATGGTCTCGCTGGTAGGTCTGACAGCCAGGCGTTCCTGCAGGGGTTCCACGCCGCCCTGGGTGACCCATGCGACCTCAGGGGCGAAGCCTTCCACGTGCTCCGCTTCTTTCAGCAGCAGGGACTCGGGGATCAGCATGGGCATGGAAACGTTTTCATGTCCTGTTTCCTTGAACATGGCGTCCAAATGCTCATGGATCAGCTCCCAGATACGGTTGCCGTAAGGCTTCATGGCCATACAGCCTCTGACAGGGGTATAATCCATCAGCTCCGCCTGGGTGACCACATCGGTATACCATTGGGAGAAGTTTTCATTGCGGGGTGTGATGTGCTGGACAAATTCCTGTTTGGCTTCCTTGGCCATAAACTGGTCCCTCCCTAAACACAAAATAAAAAATCCGTCCCGCAGGGACGAAAGCATGCTTTCGCGGTACCACCTTGCTTGACAGAGTTCTGCCCGCTTCCTGGGACGATATCGGGTCCGCCGGCGGTGATTGGCCGCAGCCCGGGGGTGGGAAGGCTTTTTGCACACTTTCACCGGATGTGCGCTCTCTGTTTTTAAAGCCGCAGTCCCCGCATTGCTTTATGTCATGATACCAATCCCGGTCTGTTTTGTCAATAACGCGGAAAGATGTTACGCGTTACTTAACAGAACTGACTTGACATTGTAACATAAATGAAATAAAATAAAATGAATCATTAAATTCGGAGGCAGACGATTATGCTGCGGCGAACATTTGCGATTCTGGCAGTGCTGGTGATGGTCTGCGCGATGCTTCCAGCCGCAACCGCTGAAAGCTACCCCTATGTAGC
>JAFWWK010000254.1 GCA_017523615.1 Clostridia bacterium | reverse complement strand
GGCAAGACAAAAAAGATCCTGGATATGGCCAACGCGGCAGTGGATCAGTACAAAGGCGACATCATTTTTGTGGACGACGACAACCGCTACATGTTTGACCTGAAGCACGAGGTGCGCTTCGTGAACGCGGGCGAATACGGCTGCGACAGCCCCGAGATGTTCTTTGGCTTCCTGTGCGGCATGCTTTCCCAGAATTTTGACATCAATGTGATCCTGATCGACGCTTTCCTGAAGCTGGTCAAGTGCCCCATTGAAGCTACCGAAGCGTTTTTTGCCAGGCTTGAAAAAGTGGCCGAGGAACATAAGGCGGAGATCATCATCTCCTGTTCCGTGGACGATGCGGTGGCGCCCGAATTCATCAAAAAGTATTTTATCTGATCTGCGGCGGTAAAAAAACGTTTTCCTGGATCTCCGGAAGAAAACGGCGCGGCATGCTTCGCCGCGCCGCTTTTCACCGCCGACGTACGGAGGAACAAAGCATGCGTTATATTTCCACCCGGGGCGGGGACGAGGTGTCCTCCGCCCGCGCCATCGTCAGGGGCATCGCCCCGGACGGCGGGCTGTATGTGCCCGAAAGCCTGCCTGTGCTCTCCCGCAGCGAGGTCCGCGCCCTGGCGGATATGGATTATCCGTCCCGCGCGGCCATGATCCTTCAGAAAATGCTTCCGGATTTTACGGGCGAAGAGCTCCTGGAAATGGCGCGGAAAGCCTATGCCCGTTTCGAGGGGGATTTTCCCTGCCCGGCGAGGGAACTTGAAAAGACAGGCGTCCGGGTGCTGGAGCTGTTCCATGGGCCTACCATGGCCTTCAAGGACATGGCCCTGCAGATGCTCCCGCACCTTCTGCGCTCCGCGGCGCTCAAAACCGGTGAAAAAAGGGAGATCGCCATCCTGACCGCCACCTCCGGGGACACCGGCAAGGCGGCGCTGGAGGGCTTCAGGGACTGTGAGGGCACCTCGGTGACGGTGTTTTATCCCAAGGGCGGCGTCAGCCGCGTGCAGGAAACGCAAATGGTCACCTCCCGGGGGGAAAACACCCATGTGATCGCCGTGCGCGGCAATTTCGACGACGCGCAGACCGGCGTCAAGCGCCTGTTTACCGACGAAAAATTCATCGCGCACATGAATGAAAAGGGCAGGGTGCTTTCCAGCGCCAATTCCATCAACCTGGGCAGGCTCGCTCCCCAGGTGGCCTATTATTTTTCCGCGGCCGCGGACATGCTGAAGGAAGGCAGGGCCGATTGGGACCGTCCCGCGGACGTGTGTGTGCCCACCGGCAATTTCGGCAATATCCTGGCCTGCTGGTACGCCAAACGCATGGGCGCACCCATCGGGCGCCTCATCTGCGCCAGCAACGCCAACCGCGTGCTGACGGATTTCATCCGGACCGGCGTATACGACCGCCGCAGGGAGTTTTTCAAGACCGAGTCTCCCAGCATGGACATCCTGATCTCCTCCAACCTGGAAAGGTTTTTGTGGGAGATCGGCGGCGCGGAAAAGGTAAAGGGCTGGATGACGTCCCTTTCACGGGACGGTGTGTTCCGCCTGGACGAAAAGGAAAGGCAGATCCTTTCTTCCGATTTCCTGTGCGGCTGCGCCGACGACGGGGAGACCATGGCGGAGATCAAACGGGTGTATGAAGCGGACGGGTATGTTCTGGACCCGCATACGGCGGTGGCCTCCGCGGTGTTAAGGGGCCTTGAGAAGGATCCCGGGCGGACGGTCCTCCTGGTGTCCACGGCTTCGCCTTTCAAATTCGGCCCCGTCGTATGCTTGTCGCTGGGGATCGGCCTTTCCGATCCTGCGGACGCCTTTGAGGCGGCCGAACGCCTGAAGGAGACCTGCGGCCTTTCCGTGCCCCTTCCCTTTGAGGAACTGAAGTCCCTTCCCGTAAGGCACCGGGCGGAATGCGGCAAGGAGGATATGGGCGAGGCGGTCCTCGCCGCCCTCGAGGGACGGGCCGGGTGAAAAGGAATATTTCCCGGACAGTTCGCGTTGATTCCTTCCTGAAGACGCCCTGCTTCATCCTGTCGGCGGCGCTTTTTGCCGGGTCTCTGGCGGAGGCGTTCCTCCGGTGGGACGCCATGGCGCCGCCGGTCAGGATCATTTTCCGTCTGATCGGCACGGGAAAGCTGACTGCGGGAGAGATCTTCGACGCCGTCTGGCCGGAGATCGCCGGCGGCGCCCTGACGTATCCGCTGTGTGTCTTGTTGGGCGCGCTTTGCGGCCTGTGGGGCCTGGGAACGCTCCTTTTCCGCCGGACCGGCTTTGCGGCGGCGGCGATGCTTTTGTGCGCCGCGCTGCTGACGGCCCTTTCAGGAGGGGGGACCGCCCTCAGGACGTTCCATATGGCAAGGTGCGTTCTTACAGCCGCAGCGGGATGCCTTTTTGCCTTGCGCGCCGTCGTGCTTAGCCGGGATGCCCGCACTCCCGCGGATCGGGAGCGGAGCATAAACGGCTTCCGGCAAAACGGGAGGAAAGCCGGACGCGTGGACGAAAGAGGGAACGTTCCCGAAGAACGCGGCGCCGCAGACGTCCGGACCGGACGCCTTTTCGGCGCTGAGCGGCGCCCTCTGTTTAAGGACGAAGAGGATCGCCCTCCCCTTTTTGACCACGGGAAAGGCCAAAGACGGCGCGGATGAACCCGGTCCGCGGGGGGTGAAAGACAGGTGTCCGGGACAATTCTTACTATTTAAAAATATACTGTGGCATACGATAAAAGGACGGTGTGGCCTGTGGGGCAGATCGTGTTCCGGGTGGACTGCCTGGACTTTGAGAAGGGCTGCTGGCGAGTGATCCGGGTCGGAGAAGGCCTGGACCTTCTGCGTCTTTCCTATGCGGTCCTTGCGTCTTTTGACGCGGATGGGAGCCACATGCTGGAGATGCGTTCGTCAAAAGACCGTTTTGTCATGTTCGGAGAGGATCTTGAGGAAGGCGGCGGAGGCCTTGTGATCGGCAGGGGCCTGCCGGAGGAGGGCTTTGAAGCCTTCCTGTTGGAGGAAACGACGGTCGGCGAAGCCGCTGAGGAAGGGGAAACGCTGAAGCTTCTGTACGACTTTTCCGCGGGCCACGAATTCCTGTTCACCGTCCTTTCCCGGGATGGAGAAGGCGGCGGAGAAGGCTTTCAGATCCTGGACGGCGAGGGCCGGGGCATCCTGGAGGAGACCGGACGCGAAGCGGAGCGCAGGGCTATGGACGCGCGGCTTTCGGGTCAGGGCTGTATTTTGAAGGATGCCCTCGGCGCCCCCTGGGACCCGCTGGACGCGAAAGACGGTCTGGATACCGGGGCAGTCCTTGCCCGTGCGGCAAAAATGACGGCAGATTTCTATGAAGAGGACTAAAAATGTGGCGGTGTTTTGTGCAGTTTTTACAAAAAGTGAATAAACTGTGAAAGAAAGTCTTGCTATGCGGGGCTTTTAGTGATATATTATCTGTGCATCAATTATTCGGCTCTGCCGAAAATGGGAGGAGAAACCATGAAAAAGTTTGTTGCTCTGCTTCTGGCTCTGACTCTGGTGGTTGTTGGCGTCGCTTCCGCGATGGCCAGCGCCAGCCAGTGGGTGGATGTTGACCTGGAAGGCTACAAGGTCGTCTACCTGTTCAATTACAACGAGACTGTTGCCATGGATACCGATGGCAAGACCGTGACCTGGGGCTGGGATGTATTCAATAACGAATACTACGCCATCGGCGAAGCCACCCTGTGGCTCTCCGACGAAGTGGCCAAGGAAGAGACCTACCCCCACAGCAAGGGCGCTGTGGCCGGCAGGGATCCCGCTTGGGACGTCCGCTATGTCATTTCCAGCACCTACGTGGCCGGCTTCGAAGCCAACGAAGTTGTCGGCAACGGCAGCACCCTGAACGTGGTTCCCGTTGACCTGACCGTCGAAGAGAACACCGCTTTCGTGTACCCCGTCGCCACCAAGTCCCACATCGTCATCGGCCTGCTCTTCGCCAAGGTCAATGTTGAAGAAGGCTATGTCCAGGTTGAACTCCAGTACAAGGACGAGCTCTACAAGGATTGGGGCACCACCCTGACCGTGTACACCACCAAGGCTCAGCTGATCGACGGTTCCGCTGCCAACTTTGAACTGGCCGAACCCATCAGCATCGAAGAAGAACTGGGCGGCGCCCCCGCTGTCCTGGTCTCCATCGCCGGCAAGGTCACCTATCCCACCATCTTTGGACCCATGTGGAGCACTGACAAGTACGGCAACCTCGTTCCCGGCAGGTTCTTCGCCTATCAGGATTACTTCCGCTTCGAAAAGTGGGTCAAGACCTATCGCACCAACATGACCGCTGCTCTGGCCCTGGTTGCTGACTGATCTGATCGCTGAAAAGCAAATCGCGGGCGCCTCTTCGGAGGCGCCTGTTTTATTTGTGTGAAATAGGCACATGATCCGCAAAAAAACGTGCTGCGGAAGACAGGAAGAAAAAACCATTATCAAAGCGGGCGAAAAGGGTTGAAGAAAGGCGGGTTTTGTGGTAAAGTAAGCGTTGAAGAAACCAATGATACAGGGAGGTTCAAACGAAATGAAAAAGATTTCAGCTGTTATACTGGCGTTGGCTTTGGTAATTGTCTGCGCTGTACCCGCGCTGGCAGCCCCGCAGCAGTGGGTGGATATCGATCTGGAAGGCTACAAGGTCGTCTACCTGTTCAATTACAACCAGACCATCGCGATCGACATCTATGGCAAAACACAGGATGAAGCCGCCGACTATTGGAGCTTCGATATCGCCGTTGAAGAAACCTTCCCTTCCTGCGAGGACAGCGATCCCAAGAACCCCTTCAAGGATGCGCGCTACGTTATTTCCAACATTTATGTGGCGGGTTTTGAAGCCGGCGAGATCATCAGCACCGCCAAGAGCGATGTGAACGTGGTTCCCGTTGACTTGACCGTGGCGCAAAACACTGCATTTGTGTATCCCATCGTCACCAAGAGCAACATCGTCATTGGCCTTCTGTATGCCAAGGTCAATGTGGACGAGGGTTACCTCCAGGTGGAAGGCCAGCTGAAGGACGGTATTTACAACAAGACCGTCAATACGCTGACCATTTACACCACCAGGCACCAGGTGCTTGACGGCGCCAACGACGACTTCCCCTTTGCCGAGCCCATCAGTATCAAGGACGAACTGGGCGATGCCGACGCGGTCCTGCTTTCCATCACCGGCAAGGTCACCTATCCCACCCTGGTTGGCAACCTGAAGAGCGGCAGGAAATTCTCCTACCAGGATTATTACAGGGATGAAGCCTGGGTGCGCGCCTACCGTGATACCATGGTCCCCATGCGCTCCAAGGTTGCTTTCCGCTGATCAAAAAAGACCGTATATGCGGACGTCTTTTCGGAGGCGTCCGCTTTTTTGATCCCCGCGTACGGGGTTTTTGCAAAGACGCGGTTTCCGCCGACAGGATAATGCCGAAAAAAAATATGGATATCCGATATTTCCCGCTTTCGCTTGCTATGAAGGTTTTTTTGTGGTAGATTAAAATTGTATAGTTCTTACCGTTTCCAACGGGGGGATGCGTATGAAGAAGCTTTCGATCCTGCTCCTGGCTGCCCTTCTGGCCATATCCTTTTTGACGTCTGTCCGCGCCGACGTAAGACAATGGGCCAATACGGATATGACGGGCTATGCGGAAGTATGGTACGTCGATTACAATAAAACGATCCTGAACAACGTCAACGGCTCCACGTCTCAGGCGTCGGACACTTCCGGCGGGGAAGGCAAATGGATCGTCGACAGGTGTTTTGTTGCCGGCTATGAGGTGGGCAGGATCCTTTCAAACGACGATGAAACAAACGTAGTTCCTGTGGACCTGAGTGTCGGTGAGAACACAGTCTACATCTATGCCATCGTGACCAGGCGGGTCGTTATCGGCCTGTTGTTTGTCAAGGTCAACGCGGACGACGGAACAATGACAGTGGAGGGAGAGGTCAGGAGCGGCGAGGTGTTTTTCAAGGGAACGCCCACATTGACGGTGTATACCTCTGTTTCCGCCCTTATGGGGGACGGGATCCCCTGCGAAGCCGGAGTGCCTGTTTCCATCAGCGAAACGTTTGGCAATGCCAGGGCGGTGCTGATCTCTCTTAACGGATACGCCGCGTATTCTCCCATTGTTTCAACAGACTATAAGGACGGACTCGTCCGTTATTTTGCGCTGCAGGACTACTGGAAAAACGAAGATGCATGGAAGGACTACCGCACCAGGATGCTTGACGCGCTGGAACTGGTGGATCCGTAAGGAAAAGAAAGGCAAGGGTTTTCCGTCTAAACGGACAGGCGCACTCAAGAAAACCGGATCACAAATCACAACTTTTTTGCCAGGAGGACAGCACCATGTTTGGTTTCAGGCCGGACGGCCGCAGGACCCCGAATATCGAACCGATCGTGAGGATCACGCCCTATCTGATGCCTACCCGTGTGGATTCCATGGTTTTTTTGCAGCACGAGGTGGACTTCGAAATGCTGACCAGATACATCGCGGACCAGGCGGCCAAGGGTGAAAAGATCACCTATATGCAGATCATCATCGCGGCATTCGTCCGTTCTGTCAGCCAGCATCCGGAGATCAACCGGTATATCATGAACAAGCAGTATTATTCCCGGAACAACTGCACCGTATCCTTTACGATGCTCAAGGATCCCCGGGATGCGGACAAGGGCGAAACGGTTGTGAAGATCAAATTCGATCCCACCGATACCATCTACGACGTGCGGGACAGGATGATCACGGTGATCGAAAACAACCGTGGTGAAGAAAAAAAGAATTTCGCAGATAAGCTTGCCTCCGGCGTTTTGCTGGTGCCCGGGCTTACCACCCTGATCGTCGCCCTGGTGAAGCTAATGGACCGTTACGGGTTGATGCCCGGCTCGTTCCTTGACAGCCTGCCCTTCCATACCAGCCTGTTTATCACCAACAACGCTTCCATCGGACTGCACCATGTCAATCACCATATCTATAACTTCGGCTCTACCAGCCTGTTCTTTGGGATGGGCACCGTGGAGAAAAAAGCGGTGGTGGAAAAGGGACAGACCCGAATGAAGCGTTTCCTGCCCATCGGCATCACCGCCGACGAGAGGGTGTCAAGCGGCGCCCATTTTGCCCGCTTCTTTACCACGATCAATCGCTGCCTGAACGACCCGTCCATCCTGGAAACGCCCCCCGAGAGCGTCAGATACGATCCCAGGGTCGAATACCACGTGCCGAAGGTCAAATGACCGTCCGGACGGCGGGATAACAAAAGCCCCTCACGACGAAGAGGGGCTTTTTTATAACAATATCGCCGGAGCGAAAAGCGCTCCGGCGATAAAGGGTCATACTGATCATTTTAAAACAGCCAATGCTGTTTTAATAGCGCCGAAGGCGCGTATGAGATCGCATGAGACGGAATGACGCGCTTTGCGCGGCATGAGCGTGCGCAGCACGCGGCATCTCAAATTGGCTAAACCAATTTGAGAATAGTATCGGAGGACCGTGCCGGTCCGCGGTATAACGCCGACGGGGATGGGTACATACTGACCAATTTGATGAGTATCAGTAATTTTCCGAGCGGATCTCAAAGTAACTCTGGGGATGGGCGCAGACGGGGCAGATGTCGGGAGCCTTGGTGCCCACCACGATGTGGCCGCAGTTGCGGCATTCCCAAACCTTGACTTCGCTCTTTTCAAAAACGGCCTGGGCTTCCACGTTGCGCAGAAGAGCGCGGTAGCGCTCCTCGTGGGCGCGTTCGATGGCAGCGACGCCGCGGAACTGGGCGGCCAGGTCAGTGAAGCCTTCTTCCTCGGCTTCCCTGGCAAAGGTCTCGTACATATCGGTCCATTCGTAGTTTTCGCCGTCAGCCGCCGCCGCCAGGTTGGCCGCGGTGTTCCCGATGCCGCCCAGCGCTTTGAACCACAGTTTGGCATGCTCTTTTTCGTTTTCGGCGGTTTTCAGGAAAAGGGCGCTGATCTGTTCATAGCCCTCTTTCTTCGCGACGGAAGCAAAATAGGTGTACTTGTTGCGGGCCTGGGATTCGCCGGCGAAGGCGGTCTGCAGGTTTTTTTCGGTCTTGCTGCCTTTCAGTTCCATGGTTTTTCCTCCTGATCGATGGTTCGGGCTTTGGCCCGGATCGATTTACAAAATCATCATAACACCCGGCAAGCGGGTTAGTCAAATGCCGAGATCATGCCGAGACCAAAAAATCACGCGCGATGGGATGCCGCTTCTCCGCGGGCCAGGGCCAGGTGCTCCTTTTTCAGCTCCCTGTGCAATTCTTCCGGCGTCCATAGGATATTGTATGGGGTCAGGACGGCCTTAAGAGCCACCGGAGCGATGCCGCCCGCCTTCATGCGCTCCAGGAAGGCGAACACCCTTTCCCTGTCGGAGGCGGCAAAAACCAGCATCTCGTCCGTGAATGCCGGCCGGCTCAGCGCGTCCGCCGGGGTCGGCCCCGAGATGGAGGACAGGGGCACGCGGTGCTCGCTGCTCGCTGCGATGCGAACTTCAAAGCCGCAGTCCCGGGCGCAGGATGAGACGGCGGCGGCGCGGGCGGGGGAAAAATTGAAAAGGATCAGTACGGGCGTCTTCATGGATTCCTCATTTCATGATCGAATACGGAGCGGAGCGGCACAGGCCATGGACCGGCTTATCTGACGGGCCGGAGGTACAGGGCCCGGGTAAAGGGGCCCTCCCAGGGCCGGCCAGAACGGAAACGGCGCAGGACGGAGGCGCATTCCTCGGCGCTTTCCAAAGTGAAATAGAACGAATGGGATATCCCCTCGGGGATCAGGCCGGCCTTGTCGCCCATGTACAGGGGCTGGGGATTGAGCATCACCGAATACCGCCTTTGGTGGCAGGAGACGGGAAAGGACAAACCGTACCGGTCAAGCACCTCCCCGCCGCCGGTGCATTTGCCGCAGCCCTCCTTCCCGCGAAGGGGACAGGAACGGAAGGTCATCAGCGGCAAATGGGCGTATACTGCACAACCGAGGGAAATAAGCGGGGGGATCTGCTTCATTTCGTCAAGGGCACACTCAAAGGTCAGGTCGCAGCCCGTGAGGCCGAGACTGGCGTACTGCTGAAGCGCGCAGCCGTTCATGATCCCCAGGGTGCATTCCCCGTACATCTCAAGCCCTTCATCCTTTGCGAGAGAAATGCCGGCGGGGGACGAAACGCTGACACCCTTGAGCTCCAGGAGGCATTTTTCCCGGAGGACCTTCCTTTCATTTTCCTCCTCCGCGCCGAAAAGCACCCGGTCGATGCGGCCATGGATCTTTCCGGGCCAGTGGTCGATAATATCAGGGCTGATTTGGGAAAGGGGCAGGTAAACGAGGTCGGCGAAGGCCGCCGTTTCGTCGGTCAATTGCTCCCTTGAGGCGAGGAACACCCGGCGGAGGACGGGGGAGGCCTTCTTACCCCCGCAGGGTATGGCGCAGGGTGTGAAGGGATGCGGCGCGACCCGTCCGAGGGCTTCCGACATCATGCCGGCAGCTTCCCTGCGCATGGCGCCGATGTCGGAGGCCGAAAGCCAGAGGGATGGCGCGGCGCGCAGCGCAGAACTCCGGAGATAAAAGGCGGTCCCTCCCAGTTTTTCAAGGACGGCGCGGACGTTTTCTTCATCCAGCTCCCGGTTTTCCGCCCTTTCGGGGACAGGGCCCTGGACTGATACGGTTTGATCCCCGCATGCAAAGGTCAGGCGGGCTTTTTCCCCGGGATATGTGGCAAAGACCGCGTCCAGGGGCAGGCGGGGATATTCCCGCCGGTAATTGTCCCGGATCGCGCCGAGGACCTCCCGGGACTTTTCTTCGTCCTCCTTCACGCGTATCCCGAACATGGAGGCGTTCCTTTGGGCTGTATAATAGCCCTGGGTGAAGCCGGACCGGGAAAAGACCTTCTGAAGGGTGTCCATGTCGGGCTTTTCCCCGTCCCTGGCCATACGGCAGGCGGTGACGGCGGCCGATACGTATTCCGGGCGTTTCAGCCTTCCCTCGATCTTCAGGCTGTCCACCCCCATGGCTTCAAGCTCGGCGATCTTGTCCACCAGGCTCAGGTCTTTCAGGCTGAGGACGTATTCCCTGCCGCCAGACGTAAAATCCAGCCGGCATGGCTGGGCGCAGCGCCCGCGGTTGCCGCTGCGGCCGCCAAGGACGGAGGACAGGAAGCACTGGCCGGAAAGGCTCATGCACAGGGCGCCGTGAACGAAGACCTCGGTCTCGATGCCCTCGACGCGGGCGGCTTCGCGGATTTCCTCCCGGCTCATCTCCCGGGCGAGGACACAACGGGAAAAGCCCATGTCCCGCATCAGCCGGACGCCGGCAGCCGAGGTGACCGTCATCTGTGTGGAGGCATGGAGCGGAAGGCCAGGGCAGCATTTCCTCGCCAGGAACACGGTGCCCATGTCCGCGGCCAGGATGGCGTCGGCGCCGCTGTCCGCCACCTTCCGCAGGGCGCGCACGGCGTCCCCGGTCTCGGACTGTTTCCACAGGGTGTTGAAGGTAACGTAGACCCTGACGCCCCGGGCGTGGCAGAAGGACACCACGGCGGCCAGGTCGTCGAAATTGTCCGCCCCCATCCGGGCGTTGAATGCTTTCTGACCCAGGTATACGGCGTCCGCGCCGGACCGCACGGCGGCGGTCAGCTGCGCTTCCCCGCCGGCCGGGGCCAGGATTTCCGCTTTTTTCATCGGCCCTCCCAAGCGAAAGTCGGTTTTTGAATTTGGATCTCCTGAGGCATCCGTTTTGCCGAAACGGGGAAAAAACTGTTACCTTAGCTTGCGGATGTCGTCCAGGGCTTCCTGCTCCCCGAGAAGCACCAGGATGTCGCCCTTTTTGATGGCGTCGTCCCCGCCGGGCGATATCAGCATTTTGCCGCTGCGCTTGATGGCGATGACGTCTGCCTTATACCTGGAACGGATCCTCAGGTCCGCCAGGGTCCGGTCCAGCCAGAAGGACGGGGCGGTCACCTCCTCCACCACATAGCCGTCGCTCAGGGCGATGTAGTCCTTCAGCATCGGGGAGATGAGCTGGTTGGCCAGCTTGTCGGCGATCTCCTGCTCCGGGATGATCACCTGGTCGGCGCCCAGCTTCAGCAGCACGTCCTTGTAGGTCTGGTCGTAGGCCTTGCAGATGATGCGCTTGACGCCCATGGACTTCAGGTTCATCAGCCCGATGACGCTGGCGGCCAGGTCGCCGCCGAAAGCCAGGATGACGCAGTCGCATTCCGTGACGCCCAGCTCGGTCATCACGTCTTTGTCCTGAATGTTGGCAGTCACGGCGCGGGTCACCTCATCGGCCACCTCGTCCACGTTTTTTCTGTTGCGGTCGATGGCCAGGACCTCGGCCCCCTGGCGGGCCAGGCTCAGGGCCAGCTGTTTTCCGAAACGGCCCAGACCCAAAACGGCGTAGCTTTTCATGGTGCCATCCTCCTGTGATTCTTTTTTGTCCGGCGCAGGATCGTTCCGCGCTTTTCCCGCGGGAGCGAAGCGGGCGTTATCCGATCAGGATCGTGGTGTCCGCATAACGATACCGGGGCTCGTTTTTATCCTTCAGGAAGCCCAGGCTGATGGTCAGTACCCCGACCCGGCCGAAGTACATGAAAAGGATGATCAGCAGCCTGGAGGCGGTCGAGAGGCGGGGGGACACGTTCAGGCTCAGGCCAACGGTGGCGATGGCGCTGACCGATTCGAACATCGCCTCGGTCAGGGTGAGGCCGCTGTCGCAGCAGAGGAACACCGTTCCCACGAAGATCACCCCGATCATGATGCCGAAGATGGTCAGGGCGTTGAATACCGCCTGGGAAGGGATGGTGCGCTTATAGACCACGATGGCGGCCTTGCCGCGCATCCTGCTCCACAAAAACAGCAGGATCACAAGGAACGTGACCGTCTTAAGCCCGCCGGCGGTGGAACCAGAGGAACCGCCGATGAGCATCAGGAAGATGGAGAAAGCCTTCCCGGCCTCGGTCAGGCCGGCCTGGTCGATCCCGGAAAAGCCGGCTGTCCGCAGGGTGACGCTCTGGAAAAAGGCGGCCAGCAGCTTTTCACCCGCGTTCATCCCGCCCATGGTCGCGGGGTTGTTCCATTCGCAGAAGGCGAAAAAGACCGTCCCGGCCCCGAGGAGCGCCAGGGTGGAGAAAAGGACCAGGCGGGTGTATACGCTGAGCTTTCGGAAGGAGCGGACCCGCCATACCTCCTCCCACACCAGGAATCCCAGGCCGCCGAAGACGATCAGGAAAGAGAGCGTCAAAAGGACGATGGGGTCGTTGTAAAAAGTGATCAGGCTCTGCCCCGGTGCGATAAAGCCGAAGATGTCGAAGCCGGCGTTGCAGAAAGCGCTGACAGAATGGAACACTCCCAGCTGGACAGCCTTCCCGAAGCCGTATTTGGAAAGGAAACGGAGCGACAGCACCAGGGCGCCGAGCAGCTCCGTCAGGATGCAGCCGATCAGCATGAAACCCTGCATATGGCGGATGCGGCTCATGTCTTCCTCGCCCATGGCCTGGGAGATCACCAGGGAATCCCGCATGCCGAAACGGCCCCGGAGGACGAACACCAGGAGGCTGGCCACGGACATGAAACCCAGGCCGCCGATCTCGATCAGGCAGAGGATCACCGCCTGTCCGAAGCCGCTCCACTGGGTCCAGGTGTCGAAAAGGCTGAGCCCGGTGACGCAGGTGGCGCTGGCGGCGGTGAACATGGCCGGCACCAGGCCCGCGCTGCGGCCGCTCCGGGAGGCGAAGGGCAGGCACAGGAGCAGCGTACCCAGCAGGATCAGGGCGATGAAACCCAGGGCCAGCAAACGGTTCGCGCCCAGAGGCCTGCGGTTCTTTGGGCGTTTCAATGTCATGCGCAACACTTCCTCAGGGGGATCATCCGGGCGCCCTTGAGCGCCCGGAGCCTTGTTTACCTGATATTATAAATAATTTGTTCCCGCCGCGCAAGGGATGAAACATACCGTGGGAAAAATGCTCCGCACAGGGCCCGGAGACGGCGGGCGGACAAAAAGCGCCGGCGTACCTTTTCAGGCGCGCCGGCGCGGGAGTTCGGGGATGTGATGACGCTGTTGTTTTAAGCGGCGGGAACTTGAGCGGGAATGAAGGAGGACTGGTTTTCGATGACCCGCAGGGTGACCTGGATATCGATGTATTCGCCGTTGGGATCGATGGCGTTCAGGTCCAGGGTGTTCTCCCTGATGGCCTCGGCGGCGCCATTGGCGCGGTAGACCTTGACGGTGACCACGTCGCCCTCCTTCAGGCCCTGGAGCATGCCGATCACGGCGGAAGCGGAGGGGGTGTCGGTCCCGTTCACGGCCACGATCACGTCGCCCTTCCGGATGCCGGCTTCGGCCGCGGGGCTGTTTTCATCCACCTCGCGTACAAAGGCGCCCAGGGGCAGCTTGACGGTGGCGCTGGAGGAAAGGGTGGCGACGGTCACGCCCAGGCGGGGTTTGTTCAGCATGGACGTGTCGGTGCCGTTGTTTCCGGCGGCGGGAGCGGCGGACGCGGCTTGGCCGCCATGGCCGCGGAGCACTTCCTCGATCAGGGGCTTGGCCACGTTGATCGGGATGCACATGCCGATGTTGTCAACATCCGCCTCGATAAAGGAATTGCTGGAATACTTGCGGGCGGGGATGCCCATCAGCTGGCCAAGCATGTTGAACATGCCGCCGCCGGAGTTGCCGCTGTTGATGGCCGCGTCCACCTGGATCATGGTGTTGGTGGTGGTGTAGCGGCGGTAATAACGGTCGTAGCTGGTGTCCGTCACCTGGCGGTCCACGGCGCTGACGATGCCGACGGTCACGGTACGGGCAAATTTTTCGCCCAGCGGGTTGCCGATGACGATGGCCCATTCGCCCACCTGCAGCGCGTCGCTGTCTCCCAGCTTCACAGGCTTCACATTGAGGCCGTTGACCTGAAGAATGGCGATGTCCAGGGAGGCGTCGTAGCCCAGCAAGACGGCCTCATGTTCCTCGCTGTCGGCGGAGGTGGTCACGGTGATGCGGCTGGCGCCTTCGACCACGTGATAATTGGTCAGCACATGGCCGTAGGAGGTGATCACCACGCCGCTACCGGTGCCGTACAGGCTTTCGGAGGGCTGGCGGCCGTAATCGCCGCCGAAACCGAATCCGAAGCCGTAGCCGTAGGACGAGGACTGGGTCTGGTAGTTGTTGATGCCGACCACACTGTCGCGCACCTGGCTCACAGCCTCGGTGAAGGGGCTGGAGATAAGGGACGTGTCGGTCTGCGTGTTGACGATGGCGCCGATCTCCTCTTCGGAAATGACGGACGTGTCCGCGCCGGCCGGGATAAGGCCGATGGCCAGGCAGCATATGCAGGCAAGGGAGATCACAGAAATAATAACCTTCTTTTTCATATGTTTTCCTCCTTTTGGTTTGGATCCGGAGATCATTTACTCTCCGTCACAGGTACATCATAGGAGAAAATTGTTACAAAAATTTGAACACAGCGTGAAGAAAATGAGAAAGTTAAAGAAAGTCAAAAATGTGGCGGCAATATGGCATTTCCTCAGGGAACGGAGGCGGAAAAGCAAGGGGCTGGCAGTGAGGCCGGGGAAAAAGTGGCGTAAAAGAGGCGCGAAAAAGCGAAGGCCGGGCCGCGGAAATACGCCGGGCGCTGCGCGGGGAAGAGGAAGGGAAAAAACGTAAAAACCGCAAAAAAGAAACGCAAAAAAAGACGCAGAAAGAGACGCAAAAAAAGACGCGGGAAAACGTAAAAAAGATGTGCATATAATAGAAGAAAAGCTGTCATTCCACACAAAAATGTGGTATAATATATCAGATAGCCCATGGCGGCCGGAAGGGCTCCGCGCCCCGGACGCCGGCTGTTTTTCCCCGGGTGAAAGTATCAGTTCGGAGGTTTCTATGACGGAATTCAATTCATCAGAGGATACGCGGATCCAGCAGGGTACGCACTATGACGAAAACCAGATCCAGGTGCTCGAGGGCCTGGAAGCTGTGCGCAAACGGCCCGGCATGTATATCGGCTCCACCGACGCGCGCGGATTGCATCACTGCGTATATGAGATCGTCGACAATTCGGTGGACGAAGCGCTGGCCGGCTTTTGCACCTCCGTATGGGTGACGCTGCATACGGACGGAAGCGTCTCCGTCAGGGACAACGGCCGCGGGTTTCCGGTGGGCCTTCATCCCAAGATGCATCGGCCCGCGGTGGAGGTGTGCCTGACGGTGCTCCACGCCGGCGGCAAGTTCGGCGGCGAGGGCTACAACATTTCCGGCGGCCTCCACGGCGTCGGCGCCAGCGTGGTCAACGCGTTGTCAAGGCACCTGAGGGTGGAAGTGAGGCAGAACGGGCATATTTATGAACAGGAATACACCCTGGGCAAGATCGACTACGACCTGCGCATCATCGGGGATACGGAGGAGACCGGCACCACGGTCCGCTTCTGGCCGGACATCCGCAGCGATGAGAATCCCGACGGCGTTTTTGATCCCGGCATCACCTTTTCTTTTGACACGCTCAAGAACCGCCTTAGGGAAATGGCTTTCCTCAACAAGGGCATCCGGATCGAACTGAGGGATGAACGGGGGAACGAACCCCAGGAGCGCGTCTTCCATTATGAAGGCGGCCTGAAGGAATTTGTCAGGCACCTGAACAAAAACAAGGAAGTCCTCTTCGACGAGCCGATCTATGTGGAGGGCGAGAAGAACGGCGTGTTTGTGGAGGTGGCGCTCCAGTACAACGATTCCTACCAGGAGAACATCTACGCCTTCGCCAACAACGTGCTGACCCCCGACGGCGGCACCCACCTGATGGGCTTCAATTCCGCCCTGACCCGGGCCGTGAACGATTACGGCCGCAAATACAGGATCCTGAAGGAAGCCGACGCCAACCTCAAGGGCGAGGATACCCGTGAATCCCTGAGCGCGGTCATCTCCGTCAAGCTCCATGAGCCCCAGTTCGAGGGGCAGACCAAGTCCAAGCTGGGCAACAGCGAGGTGCGTCCCATCGTGGACAGCCTGGTGTACGACAAGCTGGAGCAGTTCCTGGAGGAAAATCCCCAGGTGGCCCGCGCCATCCTGGACCGCTGCCTCGGCGCCGCCAGGGCCCGCGAGGCGGCCCGGAAGGCCCGGGACCTGACCAGGCGCAAGAACGTCCTTGAAAGCGGCGGCCTGCCCGGCAAGCTGGCGGACTGCTCCGAGAAGGACCCGGCCAAGTGCGAGATCTTTATCGTCGAGGGCGACAGCGCCGGCGGCAGCGCCAAGACCGGGCGGGACCGGCATTACCAGGCCATCCTGCCCCTGCGCGGCAAGATCCTCAACGTGGAAAAGACCCGCCTGGACAAGATCCTGGTGAACCAGGAGATCAAGAACATGATCACGGCCTTCGGCTGCGGCATCGGCGAGGAGTTCAGCATCGATAAGCTGCGTTACCACCGCATCGTCTGCATGACCGATGCCGACGTGGACGGCGCCCATATCCGCATCCTGATGCTGACCTTCTTCTACCGTTATATGCCAGAACTGATCAAGCAGGGCTACGTATACAGCGCCATGCCGCCGCTGTACAAGGTGACGGTGGGCAAGAACGAGACCTACGTCTATGACGACGAGGCTCTGCAGAAGAAGCTGGACGAGATCGGCCGGGACAAAAAGCCCGAGATCCAGCGCTACAAGGGCCTGGGAGAGATGAGCTCGGAGCAGCTTTGGCAGACCACCATGAACCCGGAGACCCGGACGATGAAGCAGTTCACCCTGGCGGACGCCATCTCCGCCGACGAGATCTTTACCCTGCTGATGGGGGACAGGGTGGAGCCGCGGAAAGAGTTCATCGAACAGAACTCCACCCTGGTCACCGACCTGGATCTGTAAGTGAAAGGACTATAAATTATGAGCGACATCAAGGACAGACTGCTTCCGGCTGATCTGGAAACGGAGATGAAGACCAGCTTTATCGCCTACGCCATGGCGGTCATCATCAACCGTGCCCTGCCGGACGTCAGGGACGGCCTTAAGCCGGTCCATCGCCGGATCCTGTACGATATGAACGAATTGGGCATGACGCCGGACAAGCCCTTCCGCAAAAGCGCGAGGCTGGTCGGCGACGTGCTGGGTAAATTCCACCCCCACGGGGACGCGTCGGTCTATGACGCCATGGTGCGCCTGGCCCAGGATTTCACCATCCGCTATCCCCTGGTGGAGGGCCAGGGCAACTTCGGCTCGGTGGACGGCGACGGCGCGGCCGCCATGCGTTATACCGAGGCGAGGATGAGCAGGATCTGCAATTTCATGCTTCAGGATATCGACAAGGACACCGTGGACTTCATGCCCAACTTTGACGAGACCCTGATGCAGCCCCGGGTGCTTCCCTCGCGCTTCCCGAACCTTCTGGTAAACGGCTCTTCGGGTATCGCCGTGGGCATGGCGACCAATATCCCGCCCCACAACCTGGGCGAGGTCATCGACGGCGCCGTATGCCTGATCGACGATCCCGACGCGTCCCTGGACGACCTGATGGAGCACATCAAAGGCCCGGATTTTCCCACCGGCGGCATCATCCTGGGCCGCTCCGGCATCCGTGAGGCCTATTACACGGGCCGCGGCCGCGTCGTGGTCCGGGCCCGTACCGAAGTGGAGGCCATGACCTCCAACCGCGACCGCATTATCGTGACCGAGATCCCCTACATGGTCAACAAGGCCCGCCTGGTGGAGAAGATCGCGGAGCTGGTCAAGGAAAAGAAGCTGGACGGCATCAGCGACATCCGCGACGAGAGCGACCGCAACGGCATGCGGATCGTCATCGAGCTCAAGAAGGACGTCCAGGCCCAGGTGGTCCTGAACTACCTTTACAAGCACACCCAGATGCAGGACACCTTCGGCGTCATCATGCTGGCCCTGGTGGACGGCGTGCCCCGGACCCTGAGCTTGAAGGAGATGCTACATTACTATATCCTGCACCAGAAGGACGTGGTGACCCGGCGCACCAAATACGACCTGGACAAGTCCCTGGCCCGGGCCCACATCCTGGAAGGCCTGCTGAAGGCGCTGGACCACATCGACGAGATCGTCCGCATCATCCGTTCCGCCAGGGACACCGGCGAGGCCCGCCAGAACCTGATCGACGCTTTCGATTTTTCCGACAAGCAGGCTCAGGCCATCCTGGACATGCGCCTTGCCCGCCTCACCGGCCTGGAGCGCGACAAGCTGCTGGAGGAATACCGCGAACTGGAAAAGACCATCGCCTACCTGCAGAGCCTTTTGGCTGACGAGGGCAAGATGATGGGCGTCATCAAGGACGAGATGCTGGCCATCAAGGAAAAATACGCCGATCCCCGCCGCACCGAGCTGAGCGCCATCGAAGGGGAGATCGACGTGGAAGACCTGATCGCCGTGGACGACATGGTGGTCAGCCTGACCAACATGAACTACGTCAAGCGCCTGCCCAAGTCCACCTACCGCGCCCAGAACCGCGGCGGCAAGGGCGTGTCGGCCATGACGACCCGGGACGAGGACTTTGCCCGGCAGATCCGCATCGCCTCCACCCATGACGAGCTTCTGTTCTTTACCAACAAGGGGCGGGTCTATACCCTCAAGTGTTACCAGATCCCCGAGGCGGGCCGGACAGCCAAGGGCACGGCCATCGTCAACCTGCTGCCGCTTTCCGGCGGGGAGCGGGTGACCACCATGATCCCGATGCCCGAACGCCCCGAGGGACATTTCCTGGTGATGGCCACCAGGAACGGCCTGATCAAGAAGACCCCGCTGGACGAATTCGCGCACCTGCGCAAGGCGGGTCTGATCAGCATCGTCCTGGAGGAAGAGGACGAGCTGATCGGCGTGGAACTGTCCGATGGCTCCGACGAGATCCTGCTGGGGACCCGCATGGGACAGGCCCTTCGCTTCAATGAAAAGCACGTCCGGGCCATGGGCCGCGCCGCCCGGGGCGTGCGTTCGATACGCCTTTCCGAAGGCGACCAGGTGGTGGATATGGCCGTCCTTGAGGAAGGCGCCCTGGTGCTCTGCATTACCGAAAACGGCTACGGCAAGCGGACCGATCCAGAGGAATTCCGCGAGACCGCCCGCAACGGCAAGGGCGTCAAGGCCATGAATGTCACCGAAAAAACGGGCTTCCTCTGCGCCCAGCTGGCGGTGCGCGACGACGAGGACCTGATGATCATCACCGACGACGGCACCATGATCCGCACCCCTGTGAGCGATATCCGCATTTGCGGCCGCGCCACCCAGGGCGTCCGGCTGATGCGCATCGGCGAAAACAGCCGGGTGGTGGGCGTGGCCCGTGCCCAGGCCGAGGAGCCGGAGGAAAGCACTGAGCCCCCGAAGGATGAAAACGGGGCGGACCTGGATATGGATATTCCCGATCCCGCGCCGTCGGAGGACGACAGCGAAATCTGATTTTCCCGCCGCTTTAAATGACGGATACTGCGTTTCCACGGCATTTCATACGGAAACGCAGTTTCCGTTTCAAAGGGCAGGATCCCTTGGCGGCGCGGACAAGGAGTGACGCAATGACAGAAAAACAGCGCAGCCTGGTGGGCGGTATATCCGTCCTGGGCCTGGCCGGCCTCATCTGCAAGGTGGTGGGCGTGCTTTATCGCATCCCTCTGGCCAATATCATCGGGGGCGAAGGCATGGGGCTGTACCAGCAGGTCTTCCCGGCCTATAACCTGCTGCTTACCATCACATCGGCGGGGATCCCGGTGGCCATTTCGCGCATGGTATCCCATTATATGACCATCGGGCAGACGGAGAACGCCCGGAAGGTGTTCACCACCGCCCTGAGGCTCCTGACCGTCCTGGGCATCGTGACCACGGTCATCCTTCTGCTCCTCTCCCGGGCCATTGCCTCGCTGGTGGGCACGCCGGAGGGGTTCCTCAGCTATATGTGCATCGCGCCTTCCCTGTTCTTTGTCTGTGTTATGAGCGCCTTCAGGGGGTATATGCAGGGCCGAAGGCATATGATGCCCACCGCCGTCAGTCAGCTGATCGAGCAGGTGGGGAAGGTGGCTGTGGCACTGCCCTTCGCCTCCATCGGTTTTCAGAGGGGCGGCTGGACCATGGGCTCGGCCGGGGCGCTGCTGGGCACCTCCCTGGCCGAGTGCGCGGCCATGCTTTATATGATCGTCAAGTACCGCCTGACGAAGGAAAAGCCCCTTCCTCCCGCGGAGGATGACGGGGGGATCTCCTTCAGCCAGATGGCCAAACGGATCGTTTTCATCTCCATCCCCATCACCCTGGGGGCCTGCATCGTCCCCCTGGCGTCCACCATCGATTCAGCGACGCTGAAAAACCTGATGACCGCCGCCGGGATGGACTCCAGCGAGGCGCGCATCCGCTACGGCATGTATTCCGGCATGGTCATCACCATGATCAACGTGCCCACCGCCCTGGCCATGGCCATGTCCACCAACCTGGTCCCGGACATCGCCGCGGGCCTAGCCAAACGGGACATGGACCATGTGTCCCGGGAGGCCGCCATGGGGCTGAGGATCGCCTCGGTGATCGGGTTTCCCTGCTCCGTGGGCATGAGCCTGCTGGCCCGGCCCATCCTGTTCCTGTGCTACGGCGGATCCCAGTACTCCGCGGAACAGCTGATGATGGCGGGATCCCTTCTGGAGATCTCAGCCCTGACCATCATCCTGTTTACCATGGTGCAGGCCACCTCGGGCATTCTTCAGGGAGTCGGCAAGCAGCACATCCCGATGCTGACCCTTCTGGCCGGGGTGGTGTGCAAGATCGTCCTGAACCTGGTTCTGGTGCGGGATCCTCGGATCAACATCCACGGGGCGCCCATCGCATCCCTGGTGTGCTATACGGTATCCATGGTGCCGAACCTTGTGTATGTATGCAAATATACCCGCATGCGCTTTTCGGTGACGGATGTGGTCCTGCGGCCCATGGGGGCCTCCGCCCTGATGGGCCTGGCCGTCTGGGCGGTGTATACCTTTGTTTTCGGGGGGAACGCCTGCCTTGACGGCAGTACGCTTTTGCCTGTGGCGGTTTGCATCCTTACGGGCCTGGCGGCGTATGGCCTGGCGGCGGCCGCCCTCGGCGCCATCCGTGCCGAGGACATGCCCGCAAAGTTCAGGAAAGCCCTGCGTTTCCTGCCCTTCAGAAGAGAAAGGAACTGAACAGGACTGCCGGTGAGACGCCGGATAAAGGGCCTCGGGTATGCCGAAGGCGGCTCACGGGCCGTATGCCTGCGATGGGATCGGAATAAATGCTTTTTCTTGCCAAAGCGGGGAACATATGCTATAATTCCGGCATCAAAACCACCGAAAAAAAACAGGAGGAAACAAACATGACCAAGTACGAATGCCCCTGCGGCTATGTCTACGATCCCGAACTGGGCGATCCTGACAGCGGCATTGCCCCCGGCACCGCTTTCGAAGACATCCCCGAGGACTGGGTGTGCCCCGTCTGCGGCCTGGACAAGAGCGCCTTTACCCCGGTGGAATGAGCGCCTGAAGAACATAAAGGGAACTGTAGCGGCACGGCGCGGAAATCGCCCGGCGTTTACAGTTCCCTTTTGCGTATGAGGATTTGGGGAGGGCAACGGAATGGGAGAAATGCTGGTATTCAGCCTGAACGGCGTGGGGCCGATCCTTCTTTTGATGCTGGTTGGGTTCGTGCTGCGCAAAACCGGCGTCATCAACAAGGAGGCCTCCAACAGGATCAACCGCCTGGCTTTTGTGGCGTTGATCCCGTGCAAGCTTTTCAGCCAGGTCTACTCCTCCGACCTGAGCGCCGTGGTTGACCTGAAGCTGATCCTGGTATGCCTTGTCGGCACGGCGGCGGTCCTTGTGCTTTTGTGCCTGCTGGTCCCCAGGTTTATCGGCCCCGGGCCGGCCCGGGGCGAGTTCATCCAGGGAGTCTTCCGCGGCAACGCGGCCATCCTGGGATTCTCGCTGATCACCAATCTTTACGGAGAAGCGGCGGCGGCGGTGATCGCGTTGCCCCTTCCGGTGATGGTCATTTTCTACAATATCACCGCGCCCATCGTGCTGGCATTATATTCGGGCGGGGAAAAGCCAAAGGCCGCGGACGTGATCAAAAAAGTGGCGTCCAATCCCTTCCTGATCGGGACGGTGCTGGGCGTCGTATGCAACCTGACGGGGCTGAAGCTGCCGGTGTTTGTCGAAAAGACCGTGGACAACCTGGGCTCGGCGGGCTCCACCGTTGCGCTGGTGGCCCTGGGCGCCATGACGGACGTGGAATCCTTCAGGAAAAGCGGAAAGCTCGCCGTTTCGGCGTCCGTGCTGCGCCTGGCGGTGATCTCCCCGCTGATGATCCTCGTCGGGGCGCTGTTTGGCATCCGCAATGAGCAGATGGCCGCGATCGTATGCTTCTTTGCCACGCCGACGGCGGTGGGCGGTTATGTGCTGGCGAAAAACGTGGACGGCGACGGCAGCCTGGCCGGGCAGATCCTGATCGTGACCACCATATTATCCATGGTGACCATGTTCCTGACGCTGACGGCGCTCAAGGGACTGGGGGTGATGTAGGGGGAAGAGTTGAGAGTTGAGAGTTGAGAGTTGAGAGTGAAGAGTGAAGAGTGGAGTTTTGGAATGGCTTCGGATGCGTTTTTTGGGGGAAAAAGGAATATGGAAAAAGGCGGAGGAGAGCGTGCCGCAGGCGCGGAGGATTATCGGATTGTCGCGGTGACGGGGGGACCGGACTGGGAAAAGGTCCCCAAGATCAACATCGATCAGGCGCTCTGGATGGAGGATACGGGGATCCGGGCATGGGGCCAGATCTGCCATGACGCTGAAAGCCTGCACGTGCGCATGCGCGCCGCCGAAAGGGAGATACGTGCCGAAAACAGCGCGCCGCTCTCCCCGGTATGGGAGGACAGCTGCCTGGAATTTTTCTTCAGGCCCGGGGGGTCGGCGTATTATTTCAATTTCGAGATCAATCCCAACGGCTGCCTGTGCCTCCAGGTCGGATCGAAAAGGGCGGACCGGTTCAATATGGTAAGACAGGACGCCGCGTCATACTTTTCCATCCGCACGGCCAGGACGGCAGAAGGCTGGGAGGTGTCATACAGGATCCCTCTTTCCTTTTTCCGCCTGTTCTGTCCCGGATACCGGTTCGAAGGGGAAATGACCGGGAACATGTACAAATGCGGGGACAAAACAGCGCGCCCGCATTATCTTTCCTGGAAGCGGATCGGCCTGGAGAAGCCGGATTTCCACTGCCCGGAGTTTTTCGGACGGCTCATCTTTGATTAGGTTTCCCGTGATCCGTCAAAGCCGGGGACAGGCCCTGCGGTCCGTTCCCGGCTTTGATGTGCATACGGATATGCGGAAATGAGATCGGCATGAAAGATCATTCCGGCAGCTTATTGATCATGTTGACATTCCTCAGGAACGTGCCGCGCATCACGATGCTGCCGGCAAAGGTGTCGGCCTGTTCTGCGCCGGCAAAAAAGCAGACCTCGTTGACGGTCTCAAGCTCCGTAAGCGTATTGACCATGGCGTAGACCATGGCTTTTTCCATATCCGGCGCCATTCCCTTGCAGGCGGCAAGGAAGCCCGGGGTGAGGCTGACCAGGAGGCAGTTCCCGCGGGCGGGGAGGGCGACGGCCAGGATGTCGCCGCCGGACACCGAGGAGGGGATGACGCTTTTCAGCGCTTTCACGGAATCATAATGCATGCTGCCCAGGATCAGCTGTTCCAGAAGGAAACGGGGACTGCGGGTCTCATACCAGGGAATGGCCCGTTCCGTGGCCTTCAGCATGCCGCTGCCGTCGGAAAAATACAGCGTGCACTGGCTCAGGAGGAAAATGGCGAACTGGGAACGGCGCATGATGCCGTCGGCAAAAGCGATCGCTTCCCCCGCTCCCTGGTAGGTGGCTTCCGGGGTCACGCTTGTTACCTGGCTGTCCCCGATCCATACATCCAGCCCGGCGATGCCGGGAAGGAAGGTGGTCATGGTATAGGCCAGGGAGGCGCAGAAGCATGCGCGGGAAATGCCGGAGTCGGAAAGCGCGGTGTCGAGGGCATCGTCAAAACGGAGGGACAGCACCCGTTCGCCGCTGTCCTCGCTGATGAATACGGCGTTCAAAAGCGTGTTCAGGTCCGGAAGAGCGGGCACATGGATGTCCTCCGGGCCTTCGGACAGGGCTGACAGGAGCACCTTGGCCATTTGGGGCGGGGTGGTGGATGCAAAGACAAGGGTCCGCGTTTCACACAGGATGCCGCGTCCGTCAAAGGCGGGGAAATACAGCGTCACGTCGCAGGTGATCCTTTTGCCGGAGGCCGCGCTGGAGCGCCGGCTTTCTGCCCGCGCCCAAAGGGTGGCCAGGTCGTCGCTCTGCCTGAGGGCGGTGCCCGCCGGGGTCTGGCTGGCCACGTCAATGCCGGGCTGGATGCCGCTGATGAGCAGGTTGACCCCGCGGATGTCGCCGAACTGGCACAGGGTGTCGGTGATGGCCATCCACACGGTATACAGATCCTCGTGGGAGAGGTTCATGGCGGAGGCCGCCAGGTTGACAGTGGCGATCCCGTCGGATATCTCTACGGGATTCATGGTATTCAGGGCCAGGTAGGACGCGCCCGGCAGGCTTCGGGCCTTGGTGGGCTGGCCGGAGATCGGACGCCAGGAAAACAGCGCTTCCAGGACCGGTTCGGCATACCATTTGAAGGGCCGGAGCACCACCACCGTATCCACTGTGACCAGCGCGGAGGAATCCTCGTTGGGCAGATACAGCTTGATATCAGAGGTCCTGGTCGGCGCGGAATCGTTTTCGGGTGCGGAAAAGGGCAATTCAAAGGGCGGGAGGGCGGCGTCTTCACCCAGGACCGGAAGCGCCGGCAGGCACAGCAGCAGGCACAGCAGCAGTAAAAGCGTTTTTTTCATGATGGGTTCTCTCTTCATTCGCAGTCAGAAAAACGCGGCCGGGGCCGCGTTTTTTCGTGTCATTTCGGTTCCTCCAGGCAGGCACCGCGAAGGGTGTTGACGGTCCTTTCCAGGGCGCCTTTTGTGCCGTCGAGGGCCTTGCCGGCGTTGCGGTAATCGAAGATCAGCGTGAAATTCTTCAGGTCGTGATCCTCCTGTTCCATCCGGGCCGACAATGTGGCGTCCAGGTCCCGGAGGAATTCCGAAAGCACCTCGCCCTTCATTTCCTCGGCCGCCAGGGCCAGGAGATCGCCGGCGCAGGAAAGGCATACCCCGCCGTTGTCGATAAAGGCCCGTTTAAAGGCGCTGTCGGTCTGGTACAGGTGGATCAGGGTATAGGCATAGCGGTCCAGGTTTTCACGGATAGAATCGCACAGGATGCAGGAGGAGGCCATGGCCTTCAGGCTTTTTGCCGCACTCGCGACCGCGTCCTTCATTTCTCCCCTGGAACGGCTGAAGAGTCCGCCGCCGGCCGTTTTTCCTTTCTCGGCCCGTTCAAAGATGCTTTTGACTTCCTTCCGGGTCTCCTGAAGGTGGCTGTGCATCATCAGCGCGTGGCCGAGGCGGTTTTTCTGCGCATATAGCAGCATCTGGTGCCGGGGGCAGAAGCCTTTGGCGTTCACCTGAATGCGGGTGGAGGGCTCCATGACGGAGCCGCCCAGATAGCGGACCACGTCGTTTTCCTCGATCTTGCATTTCAGACGGCACATGGGACAGCCGCACATTTCCTTCACGGCGTCCCATACCGGGATGGTGTCGATATGGTATTTCATAGCATCACTCCGATACGATACTGGGCCTCGGGGGCGCGTTGCAGTCGGGACAGGGGTTCAGGGTCTTGAATTTCCCCGAGTTCAGGTCCCTGTAATAAAGCGGGGTCAGCGGTTCGTACTGGGAGGCCACCTTGGGGCAGGTGTCCGCCGAATGGTAATACAGGCCGCCCTGGGGATTGTAATAGACAACGGTCTCGTTGGTGATGGGAGGCGTGGGGGTGGGGATGGCGGTCGGGACAGCGGTGACCGAGGCGGCTTCGCTGCCCGGGACGTTGGTGGTCTGCACCTTGGTGCCGCCCAGGGAATTGGGATCCACGTACCAGTTGCTGTTAAGGCGGATCATCAGCACCTGCAGCTTGTAATTCTCCGGTTCGGCGATGCTCTGTTTGCGGATGAGGCAGGTAATGGTGATGGTACGGGAATCGTCCTCGGCCGAACCTGATATGGAGTCGATGGAATAACTGAGGGGCATCCTGTTGGCGAGAATGAAAAACAGGTCCGTCTTGGGATTTTCCCGGCTGTTGACCCATGAGGGCATGCACAGGTTGATCATCTGGTCCAGGTCGAATTCGCCCCAGTAGTTCATGAAAGCCATCAATTGCATCTGAGCGGCGCCGGCCGAGGCGTCGCCTTGCCCGCCTGTGGGCATTTCCTCGGCGGAAACGCCGATATCCGCCGCCGAAACGGAAGTCAGGGCGTTATCGCCGCTGAAATACGCGTTGTTGGCGACATTGGAGGCCGCGGTGCGCGGCGTATTCCTGGGCAGTGTCACCGCCAGGGATACGCCGCTGATGACCATCAGCGCAAGGATCACCAGGCTGACCGAATAGCGGGCATTTTTTCCGAAAGCGCGTTTGGCCAGCATAAACAGCAGGGTGATCAGAGCTGCGGCCAGAAACAGGATCTTAAGGATGTTCCTGGCGCTGTCACTGGGTACGGCCATGGAGAGGATGAACAAACAGGGCAGGAGCAGGGCGACCACCGGGATCAGGCCCCGGTACCGGGGAGGGCCCCCGGAGGGGGTGCCTCCGGGATCGTTCCCTCCGCCGCCGGACATGTCCGCCCGCTGAACTCTTTTGTTCTTCATGCCGTACAGCGGCGCGCTGGTATAACGGTTTCGGTTGCCGTTCATGGGTCGTTCCTTTCGTCAGGGATCAATAGATGAGGTTCAGGGTGCTGCCGTCGATCTGGTAGTCGAAACCGCCCAGATCCCGGAAGAACTCAAAGGGCACATAGGGCTTGCCGTCGACGATGATGGGATAGAGCTCCGGGTTCTTGTCAGGTTCATACACGATGCGGCCCTGGAACTTGCCGACAACGCCGGAAACGGGGTCATAATTCAGGACGACAGTGTAGCCGTTCAGCATGGCGCCGATGGAATTCTCACCCCTGTGGCGCATGTTGAGCAGGCCCATGTTGGTCAGGAGATCGGAGAAGTTCACCACGGCGCGTCCGTTGCTGTCCTGGTACCAGGTGATGCCCGTTTTGCTGCCGTTCAGGGTGACTGGGCCCATCGGGGTCAGGCCGGGTTCAGGAGCAGGTCCGGGCGGGAGGGTCGGCTTATCGGTGACCGGGGCCGGCGGGACGGCGGTGGGAGTCGGGGTGGAAGCGTTCGCATAGACGAATACCACCTCGGAAGGATCGGGCATGTGATTCACGATGCTGACATAGCAGCTGCTGTCGCTGATCAGTACATAGCCCGCGGGCACCAGGCTGTCATCGGCGTAAACATAGCCGCCACCGGTGATGGGCACCTGGGTGGTGTAGAGGACGCCGCCGTCCCGGTCGCGGTACACCACGCTGACGTATACGGTCTCAGGGGGCTCCGGCGTGGGTGTGACGGTGTTCCTGTAGGTAAAGGTGACACTGGAGGGCGATGCCTTGCCATTGTTTACATCCACATAGACCTGCGCGTCGGACACCAGCTCATAGGTGTAAGGCACCATGGTGTTGTCAGCGTAGATATATCCGGAGGCCGACAGGGTCACCTGGGTGGAATTGAGGATATTGCCGTTCATATCCTGGTAGTAGACCGGTACGTTCACCTGGGGCACCGGGGTGGGCGTGGCAGGCTTGCGGTAGACGAAGGTGACGCTGGAGGGAGAAGCCTTGCCGCCCTGGATGGTCACGTAGACGGACGCGGGAGAGGTGCGGGTGTAGCCTGCGGGCACCAGGCTGTCGTTGGCGAAGATCTCTCCGGATGCGGTCATCACCGCCTGGTCGGAGGCCAGGATATTGCCGCTCTCGTCCGTGTAGTACACGGGTACCTTCACCTGGGGCACCGGGGTGGGCGTGGACGGCTTGCGGTATACGAAGGTGACGCTGGAGGGGGAGGCATAGCCGTCCTGGATGGTCACGTACGACGACGCGGGGGAAGTGCGGGTGTAGCCCGCGGGCACCAGGTTGTCGTTGGCGTAGATGTTGCCGGATGCGGTCATGACCACAACGTCAGTGGCCAGGATATTGCCGATCTCGTCCGCGTAATAAACGGAAACCTTCACCTGGGGCACCGGGGTGGGCGTGGCAGGCTTGCGGTATACGAAGGTGACGCTGGAGGGCGAGGCTTTGCCGTTCTGGATGGTCACGTACGAGGACGCGGGGGAGGTGCGGGTGTAGCCCGCGGGCACCAGGTTGTCGTTGGCATAGATATTGCCGGAAACGGTCATGACCACAAGGTCGGTGGCCAACAGATTACCGGCTTCATCCGCGTAATAAACGGAAACCTTCACCTGGGGCACCGGGGTGGGTGTGGCAGGCTTGCGGTATACGAAGGTGACGCTGGAGGGAGAGGCTTTCCCGTTCTGGATGGTCACGTACATGGACGCGGAGGAGGTACGGGTGTAGCCTGCGGGCACCAGGCTGTCGTTGGCGTAGATATAGCCCGATGAGGTCATCACAGCCTGGTCGGAGGCCAGGATGTTGCCGCTCTCGTCCGCGTAGTACACGGGCACCTTCACCTGGGGCACCGGGGTGGGCGTGATGTTGTTCTTATAGACAAAGGTGACAGTGGAAGGCGACGCGACGCCGTTCTGTACGGTGACGTAGATACGGTTGGCGGAAGTGCGGCTGTAGCCCGCGGGCACCAGGGAATCCTTCGGGTAGATATACCCCGACGAGAGCAGGGTCTGGATCTCGGTGGCAAGGATATTGCCGCTTTGATCCTGGTAATAGACCGGCACGTTCACCTGGGGCACCGGCGTCGCCGTGGCGGTAAGCCGGTAGGTGAAGGTGACGCTGGAGGGGGAAGCCACGCCGTTGTTGATCGTCACGTACCTATAGGAGGAAGAGGTGCGGGAGTAGCCAGCGGGCACCAGGGCGTCATTGGCATAGACATAACCGGATGCCGTCAGGGTCTGGATGTCGGTGGCGAGGGTGCGGCCGTTCTGGTCCTGGTAATAGACAGGCACGTTCACCTGGGGCACCGGCGTTGCGGTGGGAGCCGCGGTAACGGTGTAGGCGTAGGAGAAGGTGACGCTGTCAGGAGAGGCCACACCGTTTATGATCATCACGTAGTTGTATGCGGAGGAGGTGCGGGTGTAGCCCGGGGGTACCAGGGCATCGTTGGCGCTGATGTAGCGTGAAGAGGTCAGGACCTGGATCTCGGTGGCAAGGAGGCGGTTGTTCTGGTCCCTGTAATAGACCGGCACGCTTACCTGGGGCGCCGGCGCCGCGGTGGGAGCCGCGGTGACGCTGTAGCGGTAGGTGAAGGTGACGGCGGTAGGCGACGCGATGCCGTTTGTGATCCTCACGTAGGTGCTGCCGGAGGAGGTGCGGGTGTAGCCTGCGGGCACCAGGGCGTCATTGGCGTAAATGTAAGCGGAGGATGTCAGCGTCTGGCTGGAGGTGGCCAGGATGTTGCCGTTCTGGTCCTGGTAGTAGACGGGCACGTTCACCTGGGGCACAGGGGTGGTGCCGCTCTTCTGGCAGATGAAGGTGACCGTGGAAGGATTGGGATTGCCGCTGTTGTACCTGACCCACTGCTTTTCGGCGGAGGTGAGCTTATAGCCGGAGGGGATCATGGAACTGTTGGCGTACACATAAACGGACTTGGTCACCGTGACCACTTCGGTGTTAAAGACATTGCCGTACTGGTCCTGGTAGTAAACCGTGACGTAGCCGGCAGGGGCGGCGGTCACGTTCTTTTTGTAATAGAAGGTGACCGTCGAAGGGGTGGCAACGCCGCCGGAAACGATGACGTAGGCGCTGCCGGTCCCGTTCAGGATATAGCCGGAGGGCACCAGGCTGGAACGGGGATAGATGGTGCTGCTGGCAGTGAGGGAAACCGTGTCGCTGGCCAGGAGGGTGCCGCTTTCATCGCAGTACCTTACCGTAACGTAGACGACGGATACCGGCGTCGCGGTGGGGGCCTGAGTCACGGGGGCGGAATAGGTGAAGGTAACGTAGGCGGGGGAAGCCACGCCGTTTGTGATGGTGACGTACTGGGAAGCGCCCGATACCAGGGAGTAGCCCGCGGGGACCCTGGAAGGATTGGCGTAAATGGTGCCGCTCCTGTAGAGCTGGACGGAATAGTCGGTGTAAAGCACAGTCCCGTTCCGGTCCACATAGCGCACGGGAACGGTCACGGCGGAGGAAATGGCGGTGGGCGCCGCGGTGGGGGCAGCCGTCGCGGTGGGGGAGCACTGGAACACCACCGATGAGGGACTGGCGACGCCGTTGGTCACGGTGATCTGGTAGCTGGTACTGCCGATGATCCGGTAGCTGCCGCCGAGCAGGCCGGTGTCAGCGTAAATAACGCCGGAAACGGGCATATCACGGTTGACCTGGAGCAGGAGGGCGCCGTTCTGGTCAACATAGCTGACCGTTACGACGGCGGAGGCCGCCGTGCCGAAGAGCAGCTGCTGTGTTCTGGGGCCGGCCACGCCGTCCACGGTGAGGCCCATGGCCCTTTGGAATTCGCGCACGGCCGTCCGGGTCTGGCTGCCGTAGATCCCGTCGATGGTAGCATTGGCGCTGAGGTAGCCAAGCTCCTTCAGGCGCTGCTGCAGCCGTTTGACGGCGTCGCCCCTGTCGCCCATGGTGAGGGTCGTGTAGGCCTCCTGGGTGGGCTCGGCCGTGGGAACGGCGGTGGGCGCCATCGTCACATAGGGCGTCGGCGTCGGCAGGGTGTCGGGCGTCAGGGGTGTCACGGCCGGATCGACTCCGATGCCGGAGGACAGGACGAGGGTCATATAGATGAGCAGCGTTTTCAGAAGATCCATGACTTCATCTCCTCACAGTCGTTTGGTGCCAAAGAAATCTTTCAGCCAGATCGGCTGGCGGTATCAAACTATTTAACGCGCGGGCCGGGGATCCCGTTCCCGAAAAAAACGTCCGCCGCGGGGAAATTATCTCAGGGCGTCCACGTCGATGAATTTGTCGAACTCGGGCAGGATGCCGATCCCGTCCGGGTAATGGGCGGCAAACTGCGGGACGGCGTGGGACGGGAATGAATTCCCTTCGATAAACAGGGGCCCTTTTTCGGTAATGGCCACGTCCCATGCCACGAACCGTACCTGGGGCACGACGCGCATGGCCTCAAGGCACATGGCTTTTGCCTCCTCCCAGAAGGGGATGCGGAACCCGACGATGGGCGTGGAGGTCATCGGGTGCTTTTCAAATACGTTGCCGGCCTTGTCGGCGGCCACGGTCTTCAATACCCCGCTGTCCAGGTCCACCCGGGCGGCCATGCCGCCGCAGTCCACGTTGTCCATCACCTTGCCGTTGCCGATGCGGACGAAGGCGTAGACGATGCCCTCCCGCTTGTCCCCCAGCATGGTGGCGATGCGCACGGTGTTCACCGACGTGGGACACATGCCGGACATCACGGGGTGCTGGACCACCATTTCCTCCACGATGGCGTTCCCCATGGCTTCAAGCCGCTTCCGGAAAGCCTCGGTGTCCCCTTCCCAGTCCTGCTTTTGAAATTTGACGATGCCCTGGCCGGAGGAACCCTCCAGAGGCTTGTACAGGCATTTGTCCAGGCCGGAAAGGAAGTCCCGGAACTTCTCCGGGTCGGTGTTTTCGTCAAGCCGGATCCACCTTCGGCCGATGTGGTCGGCGAAGGTCGAGTTGAACTCGGTCTTGTCGTCGAAAAAGTGCCAGTAAGCCTTGTCGTTCATCTTCCTGACGATGGCGTTGGAGATGCCCCGGGTGATGACAGTGCGCTTCTGGGCGTCGTTCAGGCGGTACATTTCGGCGATCTTATAATCCATGTAGCCGGCGTTGAAGCGGACGGCGCAGCGCAGCATGTCCCGGAGCAGCCAGGCCCTGCCAAGGCCGGTCTTCCGGGAAAGCATTTCGGCGGTCTCGTACATCCGCTTCCAGTCCATCCTGGCGGCGCGCTTTACAAGAAAGGCGATATCCGGCATTTCAGTCTCCTCCGGTCACACGTTGAAGCGGAACAGCGTCACGTCGCCGTCCTGCATCACATAATCCTTGCCCTCCGAGCGGATCAGGCCCTTTTCCCTGCAGGCTGCCATGCTGCCCAGCTCCCTGAGGGTATCAAAGGGGACGATCTCGGCGCGGATGAAGCCCCGCTCGAAGTCGGTGTGGATCTTGCCGGCGGCCTGGGGGGCTTTGGTGCCCTTTTTGATGGTCCAGGCCCGGCATTCGTCCTCTCCGGCGGTCAGGAAGGAGATCAGGCCCAGCAGGCGGTAGCAGGCCTTGATCAGCCGGTCCAGTCCGCTTTCGCCGATGCCCAGGTCCTCAAGGAATTCCTGCTTTTCCTCCGGGTCCATCACGGCGATCTCCTCCTCGATCCGGGCGGAGATGACCAGCATCTCGGCTCCCTCGGCCGCGGCCTTTTCCCGGACGCTTTTAAGGAAGGGGATGCTGTCTTCGTCCGTTCCCAGGGCGTCCTCGGCGATGTTGGCGGCGTAGATCACGGGCTTGACGGTCAAAAGGAACCAGTCCCGGATCACCGCGGCCTCGTCGTCCGTGGCCGGGAAGGTGCGGGCCGGAGCGCCGCTCTCCAGGTGACGGAGCATCCGGGCGGCCAGGTCGGCCTCGAAGGCGTATTTCTTGTCGCCGGTCTTGATCATCTTGGCGGCCTTGTCCCCGCGCTTCTGCACGGTCTCCATATCCGCGAAGATCAGTTCCAGGCTGATGGTCTCCATGTCCCGGGCCGGATCGACGCTGCCGTCCACATGGATGATGTTTTCGTCCTCAAAACAGCGGACCACGTGCACGATGGCGTCGCATTCCCGGATATGGGACAGGAATTTGTTGCCCAGGCCTTCGCCTTTGCTGGCGCCCTTGACCAGGCCCGCGATATCAACGAATTCCACCGAGGCGGGGGTCACCTTTTTGGGGTGGTACATTTCGTCCAGCACCGAAAGCCTTTCGTCCGGGACGGCGACCACGCCGGTGTTGGGCTCGATGGTGCAGAAGGGGTAATTGGCGGCCTGGGCACCCGCGCCCGTGATCGCGTTGAACAGCGTGCTCTTGCCCACGTTGGGCAGACCTACGACGCCTAATTTCATGGCTTTGCTATCTCCTTAAAGGTGGATTTCATGGTTTTTCCGGCGCGCTTTGGCGCCGCGCGCCGCATGAGCGGCGGCAAAAAATTATTATATCATAATCAGCCGTTTTTCTCAACGGGCTCGTTCTTCGCTTCCATATGGCCGTCCCGGTACATGCTGAAGGAATCCATCGGGTAGTTTTTCAGGTTGTCCAGGATGGAACGGCCGTCGGCCTTCCCGAGGAGCCCGATGCGGGAACGGGTCAGCTCCACCTCGGCCATCTGCCGGGAGGGGCCGCCCACACAGCCGCCGGGGCACATCATGCCCTCGACAAAGTCCTCCTCCAGCCTGCCGGACTTGAGCAGCATCAGAGCCCTGCGGCATTCCTCGCCGCCGGCGCAGGTCAGGAGCTTGACGCCGGAGGTGTCTTCGCCCATCTCCTTCATCGCTTCGAGCACCGCTGCGGCCACGCCGCCGGAGGAGGCAAATTTCTTTCCGAAGAGCGAAGATTCCTGGTAGGGCTCTTCCACGGGCTCCAGGGCGATGTTCCGGCTTTCCAGCAGGCTGACCATCTCGCCGAAGGTGATGGCGTAATTGGCGTTGTCGGCGATGAAGCTGTTCAGCGTTTCGCCCTTCTTGGCGATGCAGGGGCCGATAAACACGGTGACGCAGCCGGGGTGGACCGCTTTCAGGTAGCGGTTGACGGCCACCATGGGGCTGACGGTGGAGGATTTGTTCTCCTCGTACTGTTTGGGGAACTGGTGGCGCAGAAGGCTGATGAAGGCGGGGCAGCAGGAGGTGGTCATTTTCTTGCCCTCGTGCATGGCCTCGATCCATTCCTTTGCCTCATAGGCGGCAGTCATATCCCCGCCCAGGCCGACCTCCACCATGTCGGCGAAGCCGACTTCCTTCAGGGCCTTGCGCAGGGAGGCCATGCCGATGTCCTTGCCGAACTGGCCCTCGGAGGCCGGGGCGCACATGGCGTAGACCGATTTGCCGGCCTTGATGGCCTCGATGATCTGCACCAGGTAAATGCGGCTGCCGATGGCGCCGAAGGGGCAGGCATGGATGCAGTGGCCGCAGTGGACGCACTTGCTTTCGTCAATGTTGCAAAAACCGTACTCGTCCCAGCTGATGGCTCCCACCGGGCATATCTTCTTGCAGGGGCGTTCCAGGTGGATGATGGCGCCGTAAGGGCAGGCCTTGGCGCACATGCCGCATTCCTTGCACTTTTCGGGATCGATATGCATCCGCCTTTCGCCCTTGGAGATGGCGCCGAAGCGGCAGGAATTCATGCAGGCCCTTCCCAGACAGAAGCGGCAGTTGTCGGTGACGGAATAGGTGGAGGTGGGGCAGTCGTCGCAGGCGGGACGGATCACCTGCACCACGTTCCTGGTGTCGTTGGTGACGTCGGCGTTCAGCCCGCAGGCCAGGCGGATGCGCTCCCGGACGATGGCGCGCTCCTTGTATACGCAGCAGCGGTAATCCGGCTTGGGGCCGGGGGAGATCGTCATGACGATCTTTTCTTTTTCTTCTTCGTTGAGTTTGTCTTCCCAGGCGAGGCGGCATACTTCGGTGGCGAT
>JAFWWK010000253.1 GCA_017523615.1 Clostridia bacterium | reverse complement strand
TGGGAAGCCGGCAAGAAGTACTTCTCCGTGGCTTCCGGCGGCGGCACCGGCCGCACCCTGCATCCTGACAACATGGCCGCCGGCCCCGCCTCCTACGGCATGACCGACACCATGGGCCGCATGCATTCCGACGCGCAGTTCGCAGGTTCCTCCTCCGTTCCCGCGCACGTGGAAATGATGGGCTTCCTGGGCGCCGGCAACAACCCCATGGTCGGCATGACCGTGGCCGTGGCTGTGGCCGTCCAGCAGGCGATGAACAAGTAACCGCGGCGTTTTTATGACGCTCCCGAGGGTGACTTCGGGAGCGTTTTTCACAGGATCGGGAGGAAAAGCAAATGGATCACGCGGAAGAAGCGAAGCGGCTCTTTATGGAGGGGTATAACTGCTCTCAGGCCGTTTTCTGCGCCTTCCGGGACGTGACCGGACTGGACCTGGACACCGCGGCAAGGCTGTCGTCGTCCTTCGGCGGGGGCATGGGAAGGCTGCGGGAGGTGTGCGGCACGGTCAGCGGCGCGCTGATGGCGCTGGGAATGATCCGGGGCTACGCCGACCCGCAGGACCGGAATGCCAAGACGGCGCATTACCGCCTGGTGCAGGAATACGCCCGGCTGTTCCGGGAACGGTCCGGTTCGATCATATGCCGTGAACTGCTGAAGGATGTGCAGGTGACGTCCGGCGGCGTACCGGAGGAGCGGACGCCCGAATTCTACGCCCGCCGCCCGTGCCTGCGCCTGGCCGGGGAGGCCGCAGCGATCCTGGACAGGCTACTTTTGGAACTGAATGATGAAAAAAGGGAGGACAAAACATGATCCGCCATATCGTTATGTTCAAGATCAAGGACGAATACAAAGACGAGATCCCGCAGCTGGTGAAAAACTTCTATGGGATGAAGGGAAAGATCGAAGGCATGCTGGACCTCGAGTCCGGGGCGGACCTTTTACACAGCGATCGGTCCTATGACCTGGCACTGATCACCGTGTTCGACAGCATGGAATCCTTTCAGGCATACCAGACCCACCCGGTGCATATGCCGGTCAAAAAGCGGATGCATGAGGTCAGGAGCGCATCGGTCGCCTGTGATTACGAGTTTTGATTTTTGATCATGCAGAAAAAACTTGTTTTTCCCTATATCGGACAGCGCATACTGAAGACTTCGGCCGCTGTTTTTCTGTGCCTGCTTTTTTACTGGTTCCGGGGATATCGCGGCATAGAGATGTCGGCCGAAGCGGCTATTACCGCCATCATCTGCATGCAGCCCTATGTGCACGATACCAGGGAATATGCTTTCAACCGCATTTCTGGCACCCTGATCGGGGCTGTATGGGGATTTCTGTTCCTGCTGATCGTGCCCCTGTTTCCGTCCATTACCGGCGTGCCGCTGTACGCGCTGATGGGCATCGGGACCATGTTTTCCTTGTACAGCGCCGTGGTGATCCGCAAGCCGGACACCTCCAGCCTGGCGGCCATTGTATTCATCTGCGTGGTGATCGCTTACCCCGATGTGGAAAAGCCGCTGGAACAGGCGTTCCTCCGGGTCCTGGACGTGCTGGTGGGAACGGGCATCGCCATTGCCGTCAACCTGTTCCGTCTGCCCAGGGCAAAACGGCGGGATCAACTGTTTTTTGTGCGCACAAAGGACCTGGCGCCAGATCAGCTGTCACAGATCCCCTCGGCGGTCCTCTTCAGGCTGAACTATCTGTATAACGACGGGGCGAAGATCTGCCTGATCTCCGAGCACGCCCCGGCGTTTTTCATCGGCCAGATGAGCAGCCTCCGCCTGAATGCTCCGATGATCGTAATGGATGGGGCGGGCATCTACGACGCCGTTGAAAACACCTATCTTTCCACGACCGGCATGGCCCCGGCCTCATCCCGCTGGCTGATGAACCAGCTGAGCGATATGGGCGTTTCCTATTTCATTTACACGGTGAACAAAAACAGGAACTACATTTACCATCGGGGCACCATGTCCTCCGAAGAACAGGTCGTTTATCAGCATATGAAGCGGTCGCCCTACCGGCAGTATCTGGACGATGACGCCTTCGATCCCGGAGATATCGTCTATATCAAGATCGTCGCCAGGGAAGAACGGGCGGAACGCATCTGGTTCGCCCTTAAGGAACTCCTTAAGCAAAACGGCCTTCGGGGGGCGCTTCGGCCCCAGGCGGGCGTGGAGGGCTGCGCCGGGTTATATTTCTACGCCGAACAGGCCAACGTGCGGGAGGCCGAAAAACAGCTGATGCGCATGATGCGTCAAAAAGAGCCCCGGCTGGAAGCCAGGGAAGTGTTCAGCGCAAAAGGCTATCGCTCGGAGAACGACGCCGTGCACCTGATGCATATCCTGAGCAGACAGTATGAGCCCTTAAGGCTGAGGAGAAAACGGGTATGAAGCATCCGGATAAATGGCGAGAGACCATCGATCCTTTTTCTCTCCCATATAGATCCTTCAAGCCTGTGGAGATCCTCGGTTATCCCCATGCGGGGAACGATGTGTTTCATGCTAAAGGAGTGTTTGAAGGCAAAGAGGTAAGGGCTTATATCAAGGCGGCCCGGCAGAAAGGCGCCGCGATCGAAAATGAGGTCAGAATCCTTTCACAGCTGCATTCGGCGATCTATCCTGCGGTCATCGATCACGATCTGGGCGGAACGCCATTCTCCGTGACGCTTGAACTGCCGGGAGAACGCCTTTCCGCGATCGTCGGAGATAACGCCGGAATGGAATCGATGAACTATATGGAGGAATACGGTGCCGCGCTGGCGAAGCTGCACCGGCTCAGCATTCGGGCAGAGACTGTAAAGGACCGCAGGTTTTTCCATGCTCCTTCAGAAGAACTTCTGAAAGCCGTAAGGCTGGAAGAGCTCAGGGAGTTCTTCGCCCGGCCTCCGCTGACGGCCGCACGCTGCTTCTGCCATGGGGATTTCCACTATGCGAATATTCTTTGGGATGATCATCATATCAGCGGTATCCTGGATTTTGAGCTGGCAGGCTACGGGGATCGTGACTTTGATATTGCATGGGCCTTGTTCCGGCGGCCGGGTCAGCGATTCATGAAAACCGAAGCCGAGCAAACGGCGTTTCTTCGCGGTTATCAGCAGGCCGCGGTCTGTGACTTGGACGCGATCAGATACTATATGGCTCAATGTTACGTTTACTTTTTAGAATTCAGTAAAAACGACAAAGAATACTGTGAATTCATTCGGAATTGGGTAAAGAAGGTCCTTTAAGGAAAGGCGGATCGGCATCAGCAGAAAACAATGATCAGTCAGGGAGGAAGCGCAATGCTTGAGATCGGAACGAAAGCGCCGGAGTTTTCATTGCCGGACCAGAACGGGGAAATCCATTCCCTTTCGGATTACAGGGGCCGGAAGGTGATACTGTATTTTTACCCGAAGGATATGACAGCGGGCTGCACCAGCCAGGCCTGCGGATTCCGTGACCTGTATCCACAGTTCAGGGAAAAAGGCGCGGCGGTGCTCGGTGTGAGCAAGGATACCGTGGGATCGCATAAACGGTTTGAAGAAAAGCATGGCCTGCCGTTTACGCTTTTGTCCGATACGGAGCTGTCCGTCATCACCGCTTACGACGTGCTCCGCCCACCCAGGGACGGAAAGACCTCCGTGGGCGTGATACGATCCACCTACCTTATCGACGGAAACGGTGTGATCGTGAAGGCATTCGGCGGTGTCAAGGCGAAGGAGAACCCGGCGCAGATGCTGGAGGTGCTGTAAGACGATAAAGCTTTTTGCCGCATTCTTCACGGTGGTCCCATGAAAGCGTGAAACGCGGGGAGCGCTGAAGGGCTATGGAGGAATGAAAAGCTGATTGTTACTGATCCTGTTAAAAAGCAAAAGCCTTTTTACAGCGCTGAAGGCGCGTTCAGGATCGGACGGCATGACGCGCTTTGCGCGGCAGAGAAAAGCGCAGCAGGCGGATTCTCAAATTGATAATTTCAATTTGAATAGTATTAAAGGGCTTCCCGATCTCCCGGCGGAGATCAGGAAGCCCTTCGTCTGCGAGACGGCGGAAAAGGACCGGATGGCCGGCGGCATTCCGTGAAAAGAGGTTTGGACTACAGGAATCATACAGCCGTATCAGAACCTCAGGCGTCTGATGGCATCCGCAAGGTTCCTGCCGCAGACTTCTGCGCCAAGCGCGTTTGGATGCAAATTGTCAAGAAAGTATTCCGGCAGATGGGGTACCAGGGTGAAACCGTCGGCGACGGTTATGTTGGGGTACTTTCCCGCGATCGCCATGACGTTTTTGCAGAAGCGGATCAGCGTGGGAAGACCGTCCGGCACGTCTCCGCGCCAAAGAGGCGTGACGCACAGGACCGGGACCTCGCCGCCATGGATCCTGACCAGGGCTTCGTAATAATCTTCCACAGCTTTCATGGTTTTGCATCCGAACTGGTTCGTTCCAAGGGCCACGATGATCTTGTCCGGCGTCCAGCCTGCCATCTTCATCAGGGAGTTTTTATCGTAAACATACCCGCCGATCCCCTGGTTGATGATATTATAGTTCAGCAACCGGTTGGCCACACTGACGTATGTCTGGGCTGAACGGAGGGGGCCATAGCCCTGGGTGATCGAATCCCCGAGCCAGAGCACTTTTTCATTTTTGCGCGCAGGCGTCCAGGCGCCGCTGATCTCGCAGCCGCGGATCAATACGGTGGCGTCGGCCGGAAGATAAACTATGATATCCTTTTTTCCGTCGGGCAGCGTCCATTCCAGGCGGCCCGTTTTCGGAAGATCTTTAACATAACGGATATCGGAGATCAGGCCGTCGACAGCCAGCTCGAAGGAGTCCTGCGATCCTTCCCATATGATCCTGTAATCAAAAGAAACGGCCTTTGCGTCCGTGGTAAATTCCAACGTTTTCGCGGTAGAGGCCATGCAGCGCTCATACCAGAAATCGGAAACAGACCTGAAATAAGCCATCTGTTCCTCTGTGTACTGAAAGGCCTGCAGATATCCGTCCTTCGTTTCCCGAAACGAATAGGCACCGAAGTAGATCGTTTCAAGCTCCCGGTTCGTCATGCGGTTACCTCCTTAAGGTCGTATCTGTTTTATCAGTTTCGTTCGGCTCCCTGCCCCATAAGCGGATATAGATCGCTAAAGCGGCCAGCGCGCTTAAGCCGTCGGAAATGCACTGGGCTGCCAGCACGCCCGTATATCCGGCAATCGCAGACGCCGAAAGCAGGACGATCACGAATATGATCCCCTGGCGGCTGAGGGAAAGGACCAGCGCGGGAACGGCCTTACCCGAAGCCTGGCACAGGCAGGTCATCAGCATCACAGCGCCGGCAAAAACGCTCCCTGCCGTCTGCCAGCGGAGCATCGGGACACCGTCCGCGATGAGCTGAGCATCCGGGGTGATCAGTCCCAGCAGGAGGCCCGCGCCGAGGCACACCAGCAGGGTCATGGCCAGGGACAGGACCGTCAGGAAAAGAAAGCAGAACCGCAGCAGCTGACGCACTTTCCGCTTTTCTCCCGCTCCGGAAAGGAAACCGAAGAGCGGTATGCCGCCAAAGGAAAAACCGACAAGGATCATCTGGACGATCATGGTCACCTTCAGCACGATGCCCATGGCGGCGATCTTTTCGTCTCCGTAACGGAGAAGCTGCTGGTTGAGCAGGATAATACATACGCTGGAGGCGATATTCGTGATCGCTGCCGTGATGCCGATGGACAGTACATCCTTCAGGAACGCTCCGCCGATCGTAAGGCAGGGAACGACCGAAAGGCAGCGGCTGCGGCGGAGAACAATGATCAGAAGGAACGCGTCGCTCAGGATGTATCCGACGACGGTCGCCAAGGCCGCGCCGGCAGCTCCCATGCCGGGGATCAGGAGGGGATCCAGGATCACGTTGACCACGGCGCCGGCAGTGGTGCCCAGCATGGACAGTCCGGACATACCTTCGCACCGCAAAAGATTCATATGGATAAAATTGACGACGATGAACGGCGCTCCCAGCAGCAATACCGTGCCGTATTCACGGGCATAGGGAAGGGTGTCCGGACTGGCCCCCATCAGTCGCAGGAACGGATCCCGGATCAGCAGGATGCCGCCGCCGATCACAGCGCCGACTGCGAGGGCGATATAGAAGCAGAACGAACTGACCCGGGAAACGGAATCCATCTCCCGCTTTCCCAGCAGGCGTGAGATCAGGGAGCTGCCGCCCTGGCCGAAGATATTCCCGAAGGCCATCAGGATGGTGAACAGCGGCGCGCACAGGGATACCCCGGCCACCAGAAAGGCGTTTCCCGTCTGCGCGATAAAATAGGTGTCCGCCAGATTGTAGACGATCGTGACGATGGATGAGAGGACCACAGGCAAAGCCAGATGAAAATACGAGGAGACCAGGCGCCCGGGATCCGGATACTGCTTTTTCTGCGTCTGCGTAGTGATGTCGATCTCTCCTTTTGCTTTTTCGTTCGGGTCCGCCGTGAAAGCCTACAGTTCACAGATCATTTTTACTTTCAACGGCCTTTTTGTCAGGAATTCGGCATTCTCATCCATGCTTGTCCGCGGATGCTGATATATATCAGTACCTACGGCGACCGGTTCGTCGATAATATATAAATACCCTTTCTGCGTGCCGTTATGATGTATTGCGCCCTGATCGTCATAGCTCAGCCTGGTCGGCCGGTGGGAAAACGCTTCGGCCAATTCCATCCATTGGGTCACGGTGCTGTTCGCCCGCAAAACGGTGAAGACCTGGTTGGAACCATGGTACCAGGACCCATTCGGATCTATAGTGATCTGCATATTTTCCTCTCCGACGCCGATCTGATGATCATGTGTATTCCGCATCGCGGGGCGTCTGTTTCAGCGTTTTGACGCCGCCCGATACAGCACTGCGGCGTTCGGGCCGTACGTTTTTTCAAGCTGCCTGTATGCGTCCGCCTGCTCCTGGCAGGAACGGAAGGATATGACGTCCCCCTCGATCTTCTGAAGAAAGTATTCTGCCAGTCCTTCCGTCAAAGTCCAGTTTCCCGGGGACTGAAACGCGTCTTCGTCCTTCAGGGCGATCTTCAGAAGGTAAATGACGAATTCGTGGGATATAAACGCCTTTGCCGCTTCCGGGCTGAGATCTGTGCCGAACACATCCTGAGAAGCGGTGATATCGATGGCCTGCGCGCCTCCTTCGATGGATGAAACGAGGGCGGCGGTGAACCAGGGCGGCGGCAGGGAAACGCCGATGGCTGCCTCC
>JAFWWK010000028.1 GCA_017523615.1 Clostridia bacterium | reverse complement strand
GCCGTACACTTCCTCGTTGATCGTCATGACCGGGGCCAGGCCGCAGGCACCGAGGCAGCGGGTGGCGGTCAGGGTGAAATTGCCGTCATCCGTGGTATCGCCCACCGGGATATTCAGCTCTTCGCTCAGCTTGTCAAGCACTTTTTGGGAGCCCTTGACATAGCAGGCCGTGCCGAGGCAGACGCTGATCAGATACTTTCCGGCGGGCTTGAGCTTGAACTGGCTGTAGAACGTGGCAACACCGTATACCTCGCTCAGCGTGACGCCCAGGCCTTCCGCAATGGCCTTCTGAACATCGAGGGATACGCATCCGAAGATGTTCTGGGCATGCTGCATCACCGGCATCAGCGCCCCGGGCTGATCCTTGAGCTCTTCGATGACTTTGGCGAGCTCTTCGAATTTTTCCTTGTTGTCGGGCATGTGAGAGATGACCTCCTTTTAATGGGCATTATCATTCATCGGAAGACCAATGATAAACAATGGTATTCTATCACATAAGATGATGATTTGCACGTTTTTTTACAAATTTTCTGTTCAATTTAATGGATACAATGGTTAGATTGATCTAATCATTGTACAGGAATGGAGGCTGTCCGCAGGATGAAAACGGGGATCGGACGGCTTTTTTGTGTCTTTTTGACAAATAAGGGCGGGCTGGTTTTCACGAGTTCGCAGAAAATGCCCCCAAATGGAAAATCATGATAATTCAGGGAAAAGATATCACCGGAAAACAAAAAAAAGCCTCCCGGGCAGGGAGGCGATCGTCCGGAAAGGTCATACGGCGGGGCCTTCGATATGCTGGACGGAGCGCATCCAGGAAAGCAGGCCGGCGGCGGAATACTCCTTCAGCCTCAGGGCGTGCTCCCTTTCCTGGATGTCGCCGAGGTAGTGGGCGTCGGAGGAGTGCAGCACATGCCGCCCGGACAGGGCTTTTTCGTCGCAGGGCAAAAGGCGCCACATTTCCACCGTCGTAAAAAAAGGCTCCTCCGGCATCATGCCCAGGTTGACCAGAAGCCCATGGCTCCCGCGGTTGATGTGGGCGGGCACGGGAACGCCGCCCCAGGCCTTGACCTGGCGCGCCGCCTCGCTTAGGCTGAAGTCGGTGGCCCCGATAAGCAGGGCGTCCTCCTCGCCGGTGACCTCGTCATCGCTGTTCATGATCAGCTGCTGCCCGAAGAAAGCCGGCTTGTTCTTTTTTTTCGGGAGGTGTTCCCGGAGCATCTCCCCGAAATCAACGGCTGCGGCAACGTCCGGGAAATAGCCCAGCAGGTGCACCTCCTCGCGGGTGGTGATCTCCATGCCGGGCAGGAGAAGGATGCCGTAGGCCTCGCAGATCTCGGCGCAGGCGGGCAGGTTTTTCGCTGCGTTGTGGTCAGTGACAGCGATGATGTCCAGCCCCTTCACCTTGGCCATACCGCAGATGTTGCCCGGCGTCATGTCGTTGTCCCCGCAGGGAGACAGGCAGGAGTGGATGTGCAGGTCGGCGAAGTATTCCATTTTGTCAGTCCTTGTCGGGGATCCCCGCGCTGTGGAGGCGGCCGCAGATCTCATAGCCGCTTAAGGGGCTGCGCAGCACGCACATGCCTTCGTCGGCGGCTTTCTTCAGGCTTTCCTTTTCCATTTGGATGTCTTCGGGCAGGATCACGCAGGCCATGTCGCTCAGGACCGCCACGGCGATCACGTTCATGTGGGTCTGGACCGTGACCCAGGCCATGCCTTCCTGCCCGTGGGCCATCACCCAGGACAGAAGGTCGCAGGTGTAGCCGCAGAGGATCTCCTTTCCGGTGTCCGCGTCCGGCGTTTCGTTCACTGCCCCGATCAGGGGGATGATATCGCTGATCTTCATATGGTTTTTCCATTCCCGCCCGCGGGGCGGGATCCCTTTCCGCCGTCCCGGGACGGCGATCTTTCGTATCGCGGGTATCCTTGCCCGCTCGGCGCCTCAGCGCTTGGTCTGGGCCAGCTCCACCATCTGTTCGGCCATGTTCTGCAGCCTGTCCTTGAGCTTGTGGATGCATTCCATCTCGCTGGCGTACCCGAGGACGATGTCCTCGGCGAAGGCGCGGCAGGTGGGGGAGCCGCAGGAGCCGCAGTCGTAGCCCGGCAGGGAATCGATGATCTCGTTCATGCGCTGCATCTTCTGCATGGCGACGGTGATGTCGTCGTCCAGCTTCATGACGCTGTGGGGTTCGATCTCGAATTCCATGCGCACCGGGTATTTGTTGAGGGTCGATGGGGGCACCCTGTCCCGCGGCGTATCCGGCGAGCGCAGGAGGGAATTGCTGACCAGTTTGCGGATGGTGTTCTTGGCAACGTAATTGTTTTCGAAGGTCAGCGGCCCGCCGACACATCCGCCGACGCAGGCGTTGCCCTCGAAGAAGGTCAGGTCGGACAGCTTGTTGTTCTCGATCTCCTCAAGGACGCGGATGCAGTTCTGGATGCCGTCGACGCTCAGGGCGTTTTCCTGGAAAATGGATTTGGTCTCCCCGCTGGAGGTGGCCCAGCCGATGCCGTAGGCGGTGGAGGCGCCCTCCAGGGTCTCGTCCTTCTGGATGTGGCTGATGACGGGCCTGAGGAGGGAGTAGATCTCCATCATCGATATGGCCCCGTCCACGGCGGATCTGCTCTGCCCCAGCGGGGACCGGATGGCGGTCATCTTGGCCGGACAGGGGGTGATGAAAAAGACGCCGACGTCTTCCGGTGCACAGGCGCGCTTTGCGCAGAATTCGGAGCGGGCGATCTCGGCAGCCACTTCCATGGGCTGGCGGATGTCCAGGATGTTGGGAAGCAGGTCCGGGAAGCGCACCTGGATGAGGCGCACCACCGTGGGGCAGGCCGAGGAGATGATGGGCCGGGGCAGGGTCGGGTCCCGCATGCGGTCGGCGATGGCGCGGCTGACTACGTCCGCCCCCCGCGCCACCTCGAACACGTCGTCGAAGCCCAGCTTTTTAAGGCCCGCCAGGATCACGCCCACGTCGGTGACGCTGCGGAACTGGCCGTACAGGGAAGGGGCCGGCAGGGCGACGGTGTAGCGGAAACGCTTGAGCATTTCCAGGCTGTCGGTGGCGGCGATCTTTGCGTGGTAATTGCATATGCGGATGCATTCGCCGCAGTCGATGCATCTTTCGTCCAGGATATGGGCGCGGCCCTTGCGCACCCTGATGGCCTCGGTGGGACAGTGCATCAGGCAGTTGGTGCAGCCCTTGCACAGTTCCTTTTCCAGGCGCACGGAATGATAGCGGGCTTTTGTATCCATGGGTGTCATTCCCCTAATGTCGTAGTCGGATCAAAATGAAATGAAAATAAAAACGGCCGGCGCGGCCGGATCAGCCCAGGAGGAAGCCCATTTGGATGGTGGTCCCCCGGCCGACCTCGCTTTCGATGTCGAACTCGTCGGCGTTGCGTTTCATGTTGGGAAGGCCCATGCCGGCGCCGAAGCCCAGGCTCCGGGCGGTCTCGTTGGCGGTGGACCAGCCCTCGCGCATGGCCAGATCCACGTTGGGGATGCCCGGGCCGCGGTCGGCGCTGATCAGCCTGACCCTTTCCGGGGAGACCTCCAGGGTGAGGATGCCGCCCATGGAATGGATGACCAGGTTCAGTTCCACCTCATAGCTGGCCACGGCTACCCGCCTGAGGACCTGGGCCGAAACGCCCAGCTGCTTCAGCTTGCGCTTGATATCGGCCGAGGCCTCGCCGGCGCGGGTGTAATCCTCCGCCTCGACGGGGTATTCGGCGTGGAGAAGCGTACTCATGGACGTGCCTCGCTTTCCGGCCATTCGATGGGGACGCCGCGGAGCCCGGCCTCATACAGGAGCCCGCAGGCGGTGAAGGCGGTCTCCTTGGTGGTGATGACCACCAGGCCCTGTTCCTCCGCCTGTTCCAGGATCTCGTCCCCGGGCACCTTGCCCCGGGCGTAGACCAGGCATTTCAGGTCCAGCATGTCCGCGGTGCGCAGCACGTGGGGATTGGTCAGCCCGGTGATCAGGACGGTCTTTTCGTTGACGAAAGCCAGCACGTCGCTCATCAGGTCCGAGCAGCAGGCGGTATAGACCTTTGTTTCCAGGCGGTCCTCGCCGCAGAGGATCCGTGCGTGAAGAACGTTTACCATGTCCGCGATGTTCATAGGCATGCCTCTTTTCGTAGGGTCGGTGTGATGTGAATATGATGAGAACGATAAAAAGGATCACACGTCTGCGTCCCCGCCCATCATGCGCAGGCGGAGCCGGCGGTAGAAGCTTTCGTCCCGGGTGTGCACGAAGGGGACGGTCCAGGAGCCGGCGGAGGCCTCCACCGTATCCCCGGGACCCAGGGGGAAGGAAAGCGCCCCGTCCGCGGTCAGGCAGGGCTGGGCGTCGGCATCGTCGCTGTCCTTGCCGTAGGGGTTGACCGCCATGCGGATGCGGGAATGACCGGGGACGACGATCGGCACCCCGATGGCGCTGTGGGGGCAGATGGGGGTGATCACCAGGTTATTGGAATCCGGGAGCAGCACCGGCCCGCCCAGGGACAGGTTGTAGGCGGTGGAGCCGGTGGGCGTGGCGACGAGGACGCCGTCACCCGTGAAGTGCAGGATGTCCTTGCGGTCCACCGACAGGCTGATCTGCACCGAATGCAGGCATGCCGCCCGGTGAACGGTGAACTCGTTCAGGCAAAAGAAGGGGCGAGGCCCCTGAGCGCCGTCGAGCATCCCCTCCAGCACCATGCGGCTGACGATATTCAGCCGCCCGTCCAGGACGGCGTCCAGGGCTTCCAGGGAGTCGGATGCGGTCACGTCGGTCAGGTATCCCACGTGCCCGGCGTTGACGGCCCAGATGGGAAAATGCCCGCCGGGATGGTCGCGGACCGCTCGAAGCACCGTGCCGTCGCCGCCGACGACGATCATCATATCGGCGTCCGCGCCGCCTTCGGGATGGAAGCGGCACCTGTGGCCGCGCTGCCTGAGGCGCTCCGCGATAAGAAACGCGGTGGCTGCGGCCAGGTTATTGATCGGGTTGGGGTATAACAGAAAATCCATATCGTTACGTCTCCTGCGCGGGCGGTTCCGGGGGATGCCTGCTCATTCGATCAACTGTTTCAAGCATAGCACCGGGGGGCGGATTTGTCAATCAGGCCAGGAACTGCCCGATCCCCCAGAGGAAGAGGAGATGGGCGGGATAGAGCAGGTAGCTCAGCCATTTGGGAATGCGGAAGGAGAAGGGGGGACGCCATAGAATGAGGGGAAGGGCAAAGACGGCGCAGGCCTGCAGGTGAAGGATGCTTTTGAACAGGGAGAAGCGGTTGACAAACTCCAGGGAGATCCCGAAGAAGGAGTTCACCTGGGCGCTGGAGGTGCCCCAGTAAAGGCAGAACACGGAAAAGACCAGGGAAAGCATCAGCCGGTTTCCCCGTGCGAGATACAGGCAGACGATGAGGAGGACGGGCCTCCAGGTGTAATCCATGGACGCCCCGGTCAGGACCGACACGATGTCCGGCACAAGGAGGCAGAGGGCGGGGACCAGCACCCGGACCGCACCCTTGCCCAGGCGTATGCCGCCCACCGCCGCGATCCCCAGGGAAAGGGGAAAGAAAATATTGATGTAGTTCCAGCCGTGGTTCATTACCGGCATATACAGCCACTGAAAAACAAATCCTCCGAAAAGGACCCTGAGGGCATAGCGCGGGATGCTGCGGGTGTATACGCAGCCGACGGCGCAGCCCCAGGCGAAAAGGGGAAGGGCGATGCGCCCGAAAAGCCGCATTTCGTTGTAAAACGGCGCGTTCCTGAAAAGCAGGATGGCGGCGTGATCGATCAGCATAAAAAAAACGGCTGCGAGCTTGACAAGGCCGGTGCAGGTATTGCCCGCGATCTCATCCCGTACAATTGAGGGGGAGGGGGACTGCAAAGGGATCACCTCGATTTGGCTGAAAGCCTGGAATAACGCTATTGTAGCATGACCTCCCCGCGGTGACCATAGATTTTCCGGTGCGCAAAGTGTTTTTTAACGTGTTTTTTGGAGCGTATTTGGCAAGTTTCCCCCTTGCGCTTTGTCCGGACATGTGGTAGAATCCATTTGTTTGATTCCAAGGAGGTTGTTTTTATGGCTATCGTGATCAGTATTCTGACGGTCCTGGCATCCATCGTCCTGATCGTTTCCGTCCTCATGCAGGAAGGCGATTCCGACGGTATCAGCGCCCTGGCCGGCGGCAGCAGCAGCGATACGTTCTTCGGCAGGAACAAGTCCAACACCATTCAGGGCAAGCTGTCCAACATCACCAAGATCTCCGCGACGGTGTTTGTGGTG
>JAFWWK010000252.1 GCA_017523615.1 Clostridia bacterium | reverse complement strand
AGATGATCTGGGTGCAGCCCAGGGTCTCCACCGCCGTCAATTTTCGGATGATGGCGTGGTTTTTGCTCATCTTGGTAACGCCGATGGACAAAAGGATGGTCACCACGGCGCTCAGGCCTTCGGGGATGGCCGCCACCGCAAGGGATACGGCGACCATAAAAGTATCGATCAGTTTTTTGGGCTCCCTGAAGGCCGCCATGCCGCCCTCGCGCACCAGGTTGACAGCGAACACAAAGGCGCAGATCACCAGGATCATGGCGGAAAGCTTGCGGGAAAGCTCGTTCAGCTTCACCTGAAGGGGCGTCTCCTCCTCCCCTGCCGCGGAAAGCGCGCCTGCGATGGCGCCCATCTCCGTGTCCATGCCCGCGCCGGTGACCACGGCGTGTCCGCGCCCGTAAGTCACGATAGAGCCCATGTACACCATGTTTTTCCTGTCGCCCAGGGATACCTCGCCGTTGGAGGCGGCGCTCAGCTTCTCGCTCTGCTTGTCCACGTCGGTGGATTCGCCGGTCAGGGCGGCTTCCTGGGTCTTCATGGAGGCGCACTCCACGATGCGCGCGTCCGCCGGCACGGCGTCCCCCGCCTCCAAAACCAGCAGATCGCCCCGGACCACCTCGTCGGCCCTGACGGTCTTCTGGTGGCCGCCGCGGATCACCTTGGCCGTGGCCGCGGCGATCTTCTGCAGCGCCTCGATGGCGGCTTCCGCCTTGCTTTCCTGGTACACGCCCAGGCAGGCGTTGATCAGCACCACCGCCAGGATGATCAGGGCGTCCGTCAGGCTTTCCCCGGCGTAGACGGCCGTGGCTGCGCTCACCGCAGCGGCGATGATCAGGACGATGGTCATCGGGTCCTTCAGTTCGCCCAGGAATTTTTTAAGCAGGCTGTCCTTGTTGCCTTCCTTCAGCTTGTTGGGGCCGTATTTCTCAAGACGGGCGGCGGCTTCAGCGTCGCTCAGCCCTTCCATGGAAGAGCCCTCCGCCTTCAAAACGGCTTCCTTTTCCTCAAGATACGGTTTCACTTTTTTCCCTCCATGTTTATGTATTGGTCACCCTGACCACCTGGATGTTGGAATAGGAGGCAAGGTGGTTGATCACGTCGGTGTAGTTGAGGGTGGACGGCAGGTGCAGGGTGTAAATATTGGTATAAACGTTCCTGTCGGTGGTCCTTTTGTCCGCCCCGGTCTCGATATGGAAATCCAGGTTCAGCACCTTGATGCTGTTTTTTTCAAAGAATTCGTTGATGAACTGCATCGTCTCCTGCCGGTTGACAAAACGCACCTCCACCCGCTTGAGGGAGTTGACGGGGATCAGCCTTTGCAGCGTCAGGAGCACTGCCAGCACCAGGACGCAGCCGATGATGCTCATCCAGTAATACCCGTACCCGGTGGCCAGCCCCAGGCAGGCGGTGTTCCACAGCGAAGCCGCCGTGGTCAGGCCGCCGATCTTTTTCTCCGCTATAAATATGGTGCCGGCGCCCAGGAAACCGATGCCGCTGATCACCTGGGCGGTCATCCTGCCGAAATTGTACGTGATGTTGGAAATCGATGCGTTCGACACGCTGTTCATAAAGACGCATTCGATCAGGGCGATCACACAGGCCCCAAGGCTCACCAGCACATGGGTGCGCAGTCCCGCCGGACGGTTTTTGTATTCCCTCTCGATCCCCACCACGCATCCTGTCAGGATGGCGACAAACATGCGGATGAGCAGTTCCAAGGGTGAAAAAGGACTGGCTGTGATCAGATGTTCCATCAAGTTCCGCTCCTTCCTGCCGTATTATGGCGCCATTATACCAGATTTGTACGCATAACGCCATATACTGGCTGACAAAAACCCGCTTTCCGCGGGACCGGCCCTGTGGTATACTGTTATTATCCATTCCCGGGCCCGCCCGGGGGAAAGGACGGATCGATCATATGCGTTCCCTGGACAGCTTTTCCAAGGTCAGCCTCGGCATTTTCCCCACTCCCATCCAAAGGCTGGACAATATGAGCCGCACGCTCGGGACCAACGTTTACATAAAGCGCGACGACCTCACCGGCCTGGGCCTGGGCGGCAACAAGGTACGCAAGCTGGAATACCTGCTGGCGGACGCCCGGCAAACGGGGGCCCGGGCGGTCTTCACAACCGGCGGCGCCCAGTCCAATCACGCCATGCTGACGGCGGCAGCCGCCGGCAAAATGGGCATGAGGCCCATCCTGATCCTCAAAAAGCGCGGGGTGACGGAGCTCCTGGGCAACCGGCTTCTGGAAAGCCTGATGGACACGGAAGTCATCTTTATGGATACGGACGACTACACCGACATCTACGCTGAGATGGACCGCATCGGCCGCGGCCTCGGTGTCCCTTACTACAAGATCCCCTGCGGAGGCTCCAATGCCCTGGGATCCCTCGGGTATGTTTCCTGCGCCGCGGAGATCCGGGAGCAGGGCATCCATTTTGACCACCTTGTCTGCGCCGAGGGCAGCGGCGGCACCATGGCCGGCCTGGCCCTTGGCGCGAAGCTCTTCCTCCCCGGGACCCAGGTCCACGGCATGATGGTGGACACGGAACCCTTCGATAAGATCACTCCCGCCCTGATGCGGGAAGCCGCCGCGCTGCTGGAAGCCGAGGTTTCCGTGGACCCCGGCGACTTTATCCTCCACGACATGTGCGGCCCCGGCTATGCCCGTCCCTCCGAAGAGGGCGGCGAAGCCATCTCCCTGATGGCCTCCCTCGAGGGCCTGTTCCTGGACCCCGTCTACACCGGCAAGGCCTTCGCCGGCCTTATCAAACTGGCCCGGGAAGGGCAGTTCCGCAAGACCGACAACGTCCTCTTCCTCCATTCCGGCGGCGCCGGGGGGCTGTTTGCCGTAAGGTAAATGGGCATCCCCTGACTGATGCAAGAAACACGGCCTCCAGTCTTTGCCGCCGTTCCGGATCCGTTATCCTCCGGACCGGCGGCGATCCCCGAAAGGATGATCTCCCATGCGTTTCCTCCACATTGCCGACCTGCACCTGGGCAAGCAGCTGAACGACGTCTCCCTGCTTTCGGACCAGGAATTCGTCCTGGACCAGATCGTTTCCATCGCCGAAGGCGAGCGTGCGGACGCCGTTATGATCGCCGGGGACGTTTACCAGCGGTCCTCGCCCCAGGCGGAGGCCATGGCGCTGTTTGACAGCTTTGTATCCCGACTGGTGCGGCTGGATAAAAAGGTCTTCATCATCAGCGGCAATCACGATTCAGCCCTGCGCATCTCCTATTTTTCGTCGCTGGTCCGCTCTTCCGGTGTTTATGTTTCCGAAGCCTTCGAGGGAAGACTGCAGAGCGTGACGATGAAGGACGCGGACGGGGAGATCGTCGTCTGGCTGCTGCCCTTCCTCAGGCCCTCGCGGGTAAAAAGGTGGCTGCCGGAGGATAAGATCACCACCTGCCAGGAGGCGGTGGAGGCCGTCCTGAGGCACGCGGACATCGACCGGGACAAAAGGAACGTGCTGATATGCCACCAGTTCATCACCGGGTCCGAGACTTCCGATTCCGAAGAGATGACGGTGGGCGGGCTGGACAACATCGACGCGTCGGTATTTGACGCCTTCGATTATGTGGCCCTGGGCCATATCCACAAGCCCCAGAAGGTTTTGCGGGACACCCTGCGCTACGCCGGGTCGCCGCTGAAGTACTCCTTCTCCGAAGCAGGGCATAAAAAAAGCGCGGCCATCGTGGACATGCAGGAAAAGGGGGACGTCGCCGTACGCACCCATCCCCTGTATCCCCTCCACGACCTCAGGTGCGTCGACGGGACCATGGAAAGCCTGATGGCCCTCCCTTATTCCGAGGATTATCTGTGGGTCACGGTGCACGACGAGCTGGTGCCCCCGGACGCCCGGGTGACGCTTTCCGTCAATTTTCCCAATATGATGAAGTTTTCCGTATCCAACTCCCGGACCAAGTACGATGTGGACGTGCTGGCCACCCAGAGCATGGAAAACAAATCGGTCCTTGAACTGTTCACCGATTTTTACCGGCTTCAGAACAACGGCGCGGAGCCCGGCGAAGAACATAAGAAGGTGCTTGATAAAGTTCTGAGGGAACTGGAGGAAACGACATGAAGCCCATCCGACTGGCGCTTGCCGCCTTTGGCCCGTACTCGGAGGAAACGGTCATCGATTTTGCTTCCCTCGGGGAGGACGGTATCTTCCTGATCGCCGGGGACACCGGCGCGGGCAAGACCACCATCTTCGACGCCATCAGCTTCGCGCTTTACGGAGAGGCCTCCGGCGGCAGGGAGAGGCGCGGGAGCAAGTCTTTCCGCTCAGACTACGCACCTCTGCATACAGACACCTATGTGGAACTGACCTTCCTCCATAAAGGCGTCACCTGGCGCGTGAGGCGCAATCCCGAATACGAACGCGCCCGGAAAAACGGTGAAAGAGGCACCGCGAAGCAGAGCGCCGGCGCCTCCCTGACCAATGTGGACACAGGCCGGACAATGGAGGGCCTGCAGGATGTGAACCGCACGATCCAGGAGATCCTGGGGCTCACCCAGGACCAGTTCACCCGTACGGTGATGATCGCCCAGGGCGATTTCATGAAGATCCTCAACGCCTCCTCCGACGAGCGGAAAGCGCTGTTCCAGAAGCTGTTCAACACATCCCTTTACGCCGGGCTGCAGAAAAAACTGCAGGAGATGAACGGCGCCTGCGCAAAGGAAAAAGAGGACCTGGACCGCCGTATCTCCATCGCCGCCGGCAAAGTGGAGCCGGAAAGCGATTTCCCGGAGCGCGAAAACATCCTGCTTTACCGCGGCGAAGCGAAATATGCCGACCCGCTTTCCGATTGCCTGGAACGCCTGACGGAAGCCGAAAAAAAAGCCCGCGCCGACATGGCGCGGGACAGGGAAGCCGCCGTCCTGGAAGAAAACCGCCTCGTCGCCCTCATCGAGCAGGGCAAGTCGGTCAATTCAGACCTGTCCGCCCTGAAGTCCACCCGGGACGCCCTTGGAAGCCTCATTGAAAAGCAGGGGGAAATGGACGGCCTCGCAAAGCAGCTTTCCACGGCCCGGAAGGCCCAGGCGCTGGAAGCCGACTGGGCGATGAAGAAGGGAAACGAGGCCGACGCCCGGACCCAGCGGGAGGAGCTCGCCCGGGCGGAGACGGCACTGAAGGACGCCGAACAGGCACTGCCGGAGGCGGAGGAAGCAAAAAAGGAAGCCGACAGCCGCGCGCCCGAGGCGGACGCGCTGCTCCTGTCCATACGCCGGCTGACCGACTGCATCCCGATCCTCCACAGCCTGGAAGCCGGAGAAAAAAAGCTGGAAAAACAGCAAACAAAGCTGCTTTCGCTGCTTGACGCGGCCGCCGATGCGGACGCCGCCTGCAGCTGGGCCAGGGAAGGATACTACCTCAGCCAGGCGGGTCTCCTGGCCAGGAATCTGGAGCCCGGCCGGCCCTGCCCCGTATGCGGTTCCACGACGCACCCCTCCCCCGCGAAGCTGACGCAGGGATCCGTCACAAAGGAAGCGCTGGAGCAGGCCGAGGCCGCCCATCGCCGGGCGGCGGAGGATCTGCGCGCCGCGGACACCGCCCTGGCAGCTGTCCGGGCGGAGGTGGAAGCCGCAAGGGGACGGCTGAAGGATTCTGGCATCGGGGACGGAGAGACCGAAGCGGGACTGAATAAAAAGATCGAAGAAAAAAAGGCCCTGGCCGCAGCCATCCGCGACGCCATCGGGCAAAGCGACAAAAAGCTCCAAACCCTGCGGATCGCCGAAGAAAAAAGCCGCACGGCCGCGGAACAAGGTCGAAAACGTCTGGAAAGCCTGCTCAAGACCGGCGATAATCTTTCCCGCGCTTTTGACGATCGCCTTGCGGCAGCCGGCTTTGAGGACGAACGCGCCTGGCAGCTTGCAAGGCTCCCCGAAAAGGCGATGGAACAGGCGGAGGACACCCTTCGCCGTTACGGGGAACAGAAAAGATCCCTGGAGGACCGGGCGGATATGCTGCGGGACAAGGTCCTTGGAAAGGAATGGACGGACACGGACGCCCTGGAGGAGAAGCGCAGGTCCGTAAAGGCACAAAGGGAGGCCGTCGAACGGACGGAAGGTGCCCTTGCGAAGAGACTGGCCATCCATGAGGACGTCCTGAAGGAGCTCCGGGAGGTCCGCTGGCAGAAGAAACGCAGGGAGGCGCACTGGGCGGCGGTCCGGGACCTGTACAACTGCTGTGCGGGCATCACCGGGGGCAGCTTCCGGGCCAAGATCACCTTTGAAGCCTATGTGCAGCAGTACTATTTCAAACAGGTGGTGGCCGCCGCCAACAAACGGCTGACAGTGCTCACCGACGGCATGTTCACCCTGCGTTGCAAGGAAGAAGCCCGGGATCGGGTGCGCCAGAGCGGTCTGGACCTGGACGTCCTGGATCGGGGCACCGGCCAGTGGCGGGACGTGAGCACCTTGTCCGGCGGCGAAAGCTTCCTGGCCAGCCTGGCGCTGGCACTGGGGCTTTCGGACGTGGTGCAGGGCCAAAGCGGCGCCATCCGCATGGACGCCATGTTCATTGACGAGGGCTTCGGCACCCTGGACGATAACGCCCTGCGCAATTCCCTCAGGGTCCTGTCCTCCCTGGCGGACGGCAAGCGCCTGATCGGCATCATATCCCACGTTCACGATTTGGAGGAACGCATCGACAGGCAGATCTACGTCACCAAAGGCCTGAAGGGCTCCCGGGCCGAGATACGCGTCTGACGTCCGGAAATGAAAATCGATTGACAGCCCGGGAACGCCGGCGTATACTTGCAGCAAAGAAAGGAAGTGTTTTTGCCGTGCGTACGCCCACCTGATCAGGATGAACAGCATGATAGTCCTGTTTGCTGTGCCTTCAAATCGGGAAAGGGTCGTACGTTATGCGAAAACGGAATATTTTTCTGCTCTGCGCCATTGCTTTTCTGCAGGGCATGGTGTTTTATTCAGCCGTCGCCACACTGTACCGGCAGGCGGCGGGACTTGGCATATTTGAGATCACCGCCATCGAGGGAGCCAGCGTGGCGCTTTCGATGGTCCTCGAGGTGCCCTGGGGATGGGCGGCGGACCGCATCGGCTACCGGCGCACCATGATCATCTGCGATCTTCTGTTCCTGGCCACAAAGATCATATTCTGGAAGGCGGGATCCTTCATGGGATTCCTGGCGGAACGCCTGCTGCTGGCCGTGGTCATCAGCGGGCTGTCCGGCGTGGACTCCGCCATGCTCTACCTGTCGTCCCAGGGATCCGACGCCCAGCGCAACGAGGGCATCTGCCGGGCTGCGGGCGAGGCAGGGCTGCTGCTTTCGGGCCTTTCATACACCGTGTTCCTCAGCGGGCAGTACCGTCGGGCAGCCCTGTGGACGGCGATCGCCTATGTCCTGGCGGCGGCGCTGACCTTCATGCTGACGGAGGTGCGGCCCGAAAGCCCCGGGGAAAAGCATCCGCGCCTCCTGTCCCTGGCAAAAGAGCATTTCCGACTGCCCGGCATGCTCCCGCTGGTGGTCTGCTCCGCGGTCTTTTGCGAAACGGTCCACTGCGTCACCGTCTATTTCGGCCAGCTGCAATACCTTCGGTGCGGCATGGGCCCGCGGGCCGTGGGCGCCGCTTTCCTTGCCGTCTCCGCCGCGGGGCTTTGCGGGCCGCTTTCCGGCCGGATGACCCGGCGGTGGGGAAAACGGCTTTTCGGGCAGGCACTGCTTCTCCTGTCCGCCCTGTGCGTTACGGTCCTGGCGATGACAAGGCGCGCCATGCTTTCGGTGTTTTTCATCGTCCTGCTCTCCGCCCTGTCCGCCCTTTTCGTCCCCCTGGCATGGACGGCGGAAAACGATCTGGTGGCCTCGGACGACCGGGCCACCGCCCTCAGCTTCAACGCCATGGCAGGCGACAGCCTGGCCGTCCTGCTGGACCTGGGCCTGGGCCGGGCGGCGGACGCTTCGCTTCCTGCTGCATTTGGGCTGTGCGGCATGGCATGTCTTATGTCCTTCGGGCTGTTTTCCCGGGTTTTCCGCCGCGCCGGGTAAATGTCATTCGGCGCTGAACGCCTCCCGGAAAGCCCGCAGGTTTGGGGCGTTATCATCGTCCGCCTTGATGGCGAAAACCACTTTTTTGAAATACTTTCCGTACCCCCTGTCAAGGAGCAGCTCCCGGAAGACACCGGCCACCAAAGCGGGGGGATTATTGAACACGCCGCACCCGAAAGCGCCCAACACCAGATGATCCGCGCCGTTCGCCGCAGCCGTCTCCAGGATGTTCCTGATCCTGCTGGCCAGAACTTCCCGCAGTTTGTCCTCGCGGAATTTTCTTATCTTAGCCGGGTCGCAGTAAGGCGCGGCACAGGTGATCACATCCACTAAGAAGCGCGGAGTCATATTCTCAGGGACCGGGTCGTCGGTCTTGAACACAATGACCCCAGGTGAATAGATCACGGTGTCGGTGCCCATATCGCCGGTATTTTTCTGATTAGCTTTATAGTAGTTTTTGATGATATAGGGCAGCGTCAGCGCGGCATACAGGCTGCTGCTCCTGCAAAGGCATTCCTCCTGTGCCATGACGCCCTGAGTGACGCCGCCGCCGGGGGAATAGGCATTGGCAAAATTGAGGACGGCCGTCTTTCCGCACATGGCAAGGGGCGCTGCGCAGCGGAAAGCGGTGTCCCTCACAACGAAAACATCCGGGGTCTCGCTTTTGACCTCCGGCGCGACTGCCTCGTATCCCTTCAGATACAAAACCGTCCCGGCCTTCATCCGAAGTGTCCGCTCCGCCAGCTCCCGGTCTTCCTTCAGCTGCCTCATGGTATCACGGAAGCATTCTGTCAGGGCTTTTGTGTCTGTCATTTTCATTCCTCCAGTCCGCCTCTCGCACGCGCCTGCCTCTGGTCGGAAAGGCGTCAGCGCTATCATACACCGGACGGAAATAAGCATCAACCTGTTTCCACGGATATGGGTATAATTGCAGCGGAGGAAAGATCCAAGAACGTTTGCGGAGGAGCTGCCATGAATGATCTGACCATCCGCTGGTGCGCCATCGGCGATTCATTTACCTACCTTAACGATCACCTGGACGAGACCGGATACCGCCTGCGCAGCGGATACCTGTCAAGGACTCTGGAAAAACTGCCTGAATACCCCCTGGAGCTCATCAATATCGGTATCAACGGGTCTTCCTTCCGGGACTGGATCACCCAGCCCATCCCGGAAGCCGACATCTACACCGTGCTCCTTGGCACCAACGACTGGCACCAGGGCTTTCCCGCGGGAAATGAAACCGATCTGAAAAAGCGGAATGCGGGTACGATCCTCGGATGCCTTGGCATCTTGACGGACCGCATCCGCAGTGTATCTCCCGATGCGCCGGTCATCGGCGCAAACCCGGTGGAACGGGCGGATTTCGTCTACCTGCTGGACCCGTTCAATCATGCCCGGGGAAGCTACGCGCCTGAAAATGGCGTCCGGCTGAAAGACCTGTCCCGGGATATCCTGTCGGCCTATAAAGCCCTCGGCGCTGAGCCGCTTGATCTGTGGAACCTGTCCGGCTTTACCCAGGATAAGCTGGTCCGCTTCAAGCGCGTCCGCAGAAACGGCGTTTATGAGGATCTCCCCTACCCTGATTACATCGGTATCCCCTTCGATCCCCGGACAGACGAATATCCCTATCCGCCGGAAGCAGTTTTCCTGACCTATGACGGACTGCATCCGTCCGACGAAGGAGCCGAGATCCTGGCGGAGCTGTTCGCCGAACGCTTCCGCCGGATCGTCGGGCAGAGAAAGGAAAGAAAATGAAAAACAAGATCGCAGTTATGGGCGGCAGTTTCAATCCGCCCACCCGCGCGCATCTTTTGCTGATGAAGGCCGCAATGGATGCCATCGACGCGCGCAAAGGCATATTCGTACCGACGGCCCACGACTATGTGGCCAGGAAAATGAAGCGTCAGGGCTGTCCGCAGGATACGCTGAGTGAATCCATCCGGCTGGCCATGCTGGAAAGCTTCCGCAAAGTAGACAGCCGCATCCTCGTCAGCCGTTTCCAGATCGACAAGACCGGGATCGGTTATGATTACGAGATGCTGGAAAGCATTCAGGCCGAATACCCGGATATGGAATTGTACTTCGTCGTCGGCAGCGACAAATTATATGTTCTGCCGCGATGGCACCGGATCGACGAATTGCTGGAAAAGTTCAGGATCCTTGTGGCCAAACGGGGAGAAGACAACCTGGACATGATCAGGGAGGTCCGCCCGTACCTCAATGAGCACTGGGACCGCTTAACCCTCTTTGACGTACCGGAAGGGATCGGCGATATCTCCTCCAGCGTGTTCCGCGAAAAACTGCGCAGCGGCGATCAAAGCGCCGCCGAACTTGTGACCGGCGAGGTCTGGGAGATCATGAAAAATAACGGAAAACTGCCATGGAACAGCATAACGGATTTCCATGAGGAGCAGTACAGTTTCCTGAGCAATTTTTATGAGGCGCGCGTCGAGTACGGCGGCCTCGTCTTCGGCAGCAATGAAGCCGCCTTCCAGGCGCAGAAATGCATGTCGGAGGAGGGAAAAGCCGCGTTTTGCGAATTCGGCCCCGGCAAAAGCAAAGGCGTCGGCCGCCGCGTCCCGCTGCGGCCGGACTGGGAGGACGTAAAGACCGGCATCATGGAAGAGATCGTCCGCGCCAAATTTACCCAGCACCCGGAGCTTAAAGCAAAGCTTCTGGCCACGGGAGACAAGGTGCTCGTGGAGGGCAACCGCTGGGGCGATACCTGCTGGGGCGTGGATACGCGTACCGGCCAGGGAGAGAACCGCCTCGGGAAGATCCTGATGAAGGTCCGGGAGGAATTGAAGCGGGACGGTGATAATTAGGCCTCGGGCCCTGTGACGTTCCGCTGTCCCCCGTACTGTTCCGAAAGGAAGCGCGGAGCCCGATAAACGATGCCGCCGCGGATCCCCTTGCCGGCCGTTCCTCCGGATCGTAACGGACAGCCAAACGAAATCCCCTTTCTCCCCGGAGAGCTCCGGAAGAAAGGGGATTTCGCTTTTTTGCCCTGAGGGACCTATGGGACCGTTTCATTCCCTCCCGCCAGGGCGGCGCGGTACTCGACCGGCGTCTTTCCCGTGACACGCTTAAAGGACTTGGAAAAATGCGCCACATCGTGGTAGCCCACCGCCAGGGCCACATCCACCACCCTCATGGAAGGATCGGCCAGCAAAAGCCTTGCGCGCTCGACGCGCATGCTTCCGATCAGTTCAAAAAAACTCTGATGGGTATGGCGGTTGATCAGCTTGCTCAGGTGCCACTGGCTGACGTACACCTTGTCCGCCACGTCGCTGAGGGTCATATGGTCGGCGCAGTGCTCCCGCATATAGGAAAGGGCGCGCTGCACGATAAAGCTGCCGGCTTCGGCGGCCTCGGCGGTCTCGTCCTCGTCTTCTCCTTCCGGCGTACGCTCTCCCAAGCGCTGCGTCATCACCCGCACCGCCTCCACCAGTTCGTCCATATTGCTGGGCTTGAGCAGGTACCGGCACACCCCCAGGTTCAGTGCCTGCCGGGCGTATTCAAAATCGCGGTACGCCGTCAGCACGCTCATCTGCATCCGGGGATATTCGCTGCGCAGGGCGGCCAGCATCGTCAGGCCGTCCATGTTGGGCATCCGGATATCGGTCAGCACGATATCGGGCTCCAGGCGGCGGATCATTTCCAGGCCTCCCGCGCCGTCGTAAGCGGTGCCCGTCACCTCACAGCCCAGCTCCGCCCAGTTGATCACGGTCTTCAGGCCCCTGACGATCAGGCGCTCGTCATCCACAAGGACCACGCTGTACATTTTTTTACCCCTCTTTTCGACAGGTCCGTCTTTTTCTCCCGATAAGCGTTGGATTTGAAAAAAAGCGTACTCTCATGACGGATGAGCGCCGGTGAAGGCAGGAAAACCTTCACTCCCCGAAGGGATGCAGAGACATGACCCTCTGCCAGCATTCCTCCGGCGTCATCCTGCCCGCGGCCACGGCCGGAATGCACTCCAACAGCCATACCTCCCGTGCGTCCCGGTTCATGGCGTCCTGCAGCGGCCCGATCAGGCCCCTGCCCGCCGTCATCGCCTCAGCCGAAGCGATCAGCTTTCCATTCAGACCAGAATAACCCAGCCTGCGGAGGCTGTCCTCCCGGGTAAGCATTTCCAGCAGAAGCACCGCCGCATCCCGCCGGTCGCTCCGCCAGACCCGGCGGGTCAGATAAAACCCCATCGAAACGCCCCCGATGCAGTTTTCTGCCGCCCCGCCTCCGCTGTGCAGCGGAACGGGCAGTACCAAGGTGCTCTCCATGCTTTCCTTCGGCAGGGAGGAGACCAGCCAGCTGCCGTCGATCTGCATGGCAGCCTTTTTGTCTCTGAACAGCGCCGTTGAGGCGCTTTCGTCGGTGGCGAAAGCATTGTCCGCGAAGGCGCCCATCTCCGTCAGTTCGCGGAGCAGGGCCATGGCCTCGTACCAGGATCCCGGCACCTCCTCCAGCGTACGGGGACGGGCCCGAAGCTCCTCGGGCGAGGCGCAGGACAAAAGTGCGAACTCCGCCAGGTAATGAGGGATATCCGACAGTGAAATGGCGATGGGAACGATCCCCTTTTCCCTGAAGGCCCGAATGCAGGCGCAGAAGCTTTCCCAGTCGGCGGGCAGTTCGACGCCGCAGGCCTCGAACACGTCCGCGTTCACAAACAGCCCTTCCCAGAAAGAGCGGACCGGCACCGCGTAGACCTTTCCGTCGCTTTCCCGAAGCGCGTCATTTTCGGGCAGGTCCAGGCCGGGATACGCTTCGTTGATCTCTCCCACGGGCACCACCCTGGAAAGGATCGGGGCTGAATCTGCCCCGGCGGCAAAGAAAAAAAGGATGTCCGGCTCGCTGCCTGCGGCGAAATCCTGAAGGACTCCGGTCTTCCACGCCTCGTCGCTGACTGCGGAGGTATCAAGGACAGTATTCCCCGTCTCGGCCTCATACGCCTTCAGGATGTCCACATAGGCTTCCGCGGCGGCGTCCGCCCCGGCAAAGGATGAAACGGTGCGCAGCGTTACGCCCTCCCCAAGGGCAGCGGAAGCCCCCATCAGGACAAGAAGGGTCGTCATCAGGCATATCCATCGACGCATGGTTTTAAAACACTCCCATGATGAAAAATCTTTTTTGAAAGATCAGTCCCGCGCAGCATGATCGAAGGTCAAAACGCTCATCCGCTTATATCTGGCTGTGCGGCACGTCGATGCGCACCGCGGTGCGCATTTCCCCGTCGCTCTCCACCCGGATCTCCGCCCGTCCTCCGTAGATCAGCTTCAGGCGGCTGGAGATGTTGGCAAGGCCCAGGTGCGTCCCCGAATCGGTCTCGCCCCTGAGGGCCGCGTCGATCTTCTTGCGGTCCTCGGGCGTGATCCCCCTGCCGGTATTGACGATCTCCAGGCGCATGTATTCCCCGGCGTTCCTGCAGGAAATACTTATGACGCCACCCCCGGCCGGGGCGATCCCGTGCTCCACCGCATTTTCAAGTACCGGCTGCACCGTCAAAAGGGGCACGGGCCAGTCCATGGCCGATCTGTCAAGGCTGCGCTCTACCTTCAGGTCCTCGCCGAAGCGCTGCTGGATGAAATAGATATAGGCGTCAGCTACCTTCATTTCCTCCCGAAGCGGCACGATGCGCCTGTCCTGCCGGGCCATGCCGGCCCCAAGCAGGACGCTGAGGGATGACACCATGCCGGGGATCGTCTTGGAACCTTCGATCCTGGACTGCCAGTTGATGGCCTCCAGGGCGTTATTGATAAAATGAGGGTTGATGCGGCTCTGCAGCGCCTGGATCTGGGCGTTTTTCAGTTCCAGTTCCTCCTTGTAGGTCCTGTCGATCAGTTCCTTGATGTGCAGGGACATACTGGAGAAAGCCACGCCCAGATCTCCCAGCTCGTCTCCCCCGCGCATGGGCACCGTCACGCCCCATTCCCCCTTTTCTATCCTGCGAGAGGCCCCGGACAAAAGGGAGATGGGCCTGACGATGCGCCTGCCCACATACCATGCCAGCAGGAGCAGCACCGGCACCAAAAGGAGGTACAGCCCCAGCGCCAGGTACTGGAACTGGTAGATCTCCCTGTAGTGTCTCGCCTTGGGCACCTTCAGCAGGAAGGAAAGGCTGTGATCCTCCCCGGCGGCCCGGCGGAAGAACAACACGTCCCCGTCCTTTTCCGACAGTCCTTCCGGGAACGGTCCGCCGTCCCATGCGCCGTCCAGACGGATGAGGACCTGTCCTTCCCAGGTGTCCTTGAGGGCCTCCAGAGGCGACAGGAGCGCGTCCCGCCGGACCCCCAGCACCAGCATGCCGTAACGCTCCATTCTCAGATCCATCAGGTTCCTTACAAGATACAGTCTGTCCCCCGATTCCAGGAAACACGTCCCCGTATCCAGGCTCTCCCCCAGAGAGAGGGCCTCCTCCAGGCCGTTTTCCATGAACAGGATGGCCTCATTGTATCCGGACCGGGTATACATGAACATCTCCGGTTCGGCGGCCGGGAAATAGGCCGCGAAGGTAAGCAGCCCGTTGCGGCTGTACTTCCTGTCGATATAGCTGCGGGACAGGCGCAGGAATTCGTCGTCGGTCATCCGGCCCGATGCCCTGGAAGCATAGGTGTCGGCAAGCTCGCCGTCATACACTGCCTCCCTGGACAGGGAAATGACACTGTCGATGTTCTGGCAGGTGAGGTTCCAGGCGTGCTCCGCATCCGCGGTCAGGGCGGAAGCGGTCTGCTCCTTCAGGCCGGGGATCAGGGTGCCCTGGATGAATATGATCAGCGCCAGCGAGGGGATCAGATAACAGGCCAGCAGGATAAGGATGATCTGGACGCGCAGGGAAGCGAACACCCCCGCGATCTTTCCCACGCGCCGCGGCCGCCGGGATCCCTTGTCCATTGCCCCGTCTCCTTTCAGAGGTTTTTATCATCAGGCGGATATGGGGATAAACTCAGGCGTCGAAGGGCAGCCCCGCAAAGTCGGCCATCATGCCCACCAGTGTTTTGGCGTGGTGGATGGTGTCATCCTCAGCGAAAATGCGCACCCGCGGTTCGGTCCCGGAAAAGCGGATGATGACCCAGGCCTTGTCAAAATAGACCTTGCAGCCGTCGGCGTAATTGACACGCTTGACCGGGTAACGGAATTCCGGCAGCTTTTTGTCGTCGAAGATCATCCCACAAATGCGGTCCCGGTCCTCCGGGGTCAGGGCCCAGTCGAATTCGGCGGTATGCATCTCCCCATAGGTATCGTAAAGGTCCCGGGTCAGCTCTCCGATGGACTTGCCGGTGACTGACAGCATTTCCACAAACAAACTGGCGGCGTACAGCCCGTCCTTGCCCCGGATATGCCCGCGCACCGTCAGTCCTCCCGACGATTCGCCGCCGATCAGCGCGTCGCATCTCTCCATCGCAGCGGAAATGTGCTTGAAGCCTACCGGCACCTCCAGGCATTCCTGCCCGAAGGACTCGGCGACCCGGTCCAGCAGGTGGGTGGTCGCAATATTGCGTACCGCCGGCCCCCGCCAGCCCTTGTATTCCAGGAGATACCGATACAGAAGCACCAGGATCTCGTTGGGTGACACATAATCCCCTTTTTCGTCGATGATGCCCAGCCTGTCCGCGTCGCCGTCAGTAGCAATGCCCACGTTGGCGTTATGCTCCAGAACGGCCTGCCTCAGGTCCGTCAGTGTCTCGGGTGTCGGCGCGGGCAGGTGGCGGCCGAAGAACGCGTCGTGCCGGTCGTTGATCACGTCCACGTCGCAGCGGCAGGTATACAATATGGTGGCAAGCCCGTTCAGTCCGGTGCCGAACATCGGGTCCAGCACCACCCGCAGCCGGCGCCTGCGCACGGCGTCGGTATCGATGCGGGCCAGGATGGAATCCAGATAATCGTCCCTCGGATCGATATAGCAGATCCTGCCGTCCTTCAGCGCCCGGTCAAAGTCCGCTTCCCGGATGCTCTCCTCCTCCAGGGCGTTGGCCTCGTCCTGGATGGGGCCGGTCACGTCCTCGGAGGCATCCCGTCCGCCCAGGGTGAATATCTTGATGCCGTTATAGATGGCCGGGTTGTGGCTGGCCGTCACCATGGCCCCATAGCTGAGACCCATGGATTTGACGGCAAACATGATCTGGGGCGTTGGGCAGTTAAGATTGACGAAATGCACCCTGACCCCTTCCCCGGCCAGGACCTCCGCGAACCAGGTGCACGCCTCCCGGCTCAGAAAACGCCGGTCGTATCCGAGAACGATGCCCTTCTCCGCGCAGCCCTCCCGGCCCATCCTGCGGGCCAGGGCTGCGGCGAGCCGCCGTATCGAAGCGCGGGTGAATTCGTCACCGATAACGGCACGCCAGCCGCCTGTTCCGAATCTGATCATTTTTCAGTCCTCCTCCCTTTCGCCCATCAGGATATCCACCGTATGCATACCTCCGTCAAATGCGGGAATGTATCCCGTTTCATAACCGTCCACCGTGACGCGCCGGACGCCTTTTTCCACATGATCCGGGTTATGGACGCTGATGCGGTATTCAGCGCCGCGCCAGCGGCGGCAAACCTCAAAACCGTCCCATTCCGCCGGGATACAGGGATCCACCGTCAGCCGGTCGAACCCCGGCCGCACTCCTAGCATGTACCTTGTGGCGGCAAAATATGACCATCCCGAGGAACCGGTCATAAACGGATGCCTTGCCCGGCCATGGGCGGTATGGTCCCGTCCCATGATGAACTGGCAGTAGGAATAGGGCTCTGCCCGGCGGATCTCCATTATGTCGTTCTGGTTCTCCGGCAGCAGGGCGTCATAGAATTTCATGGCGCGGCTTCCCCTTCCAAGCATGCACTCGGCAACCCACGCCCAGGGGTTCGGGTGGCTGAAGATGGCGCCGTTTTCCTTCACGCCGGGATATACCCGGGATACAAAACCAATGCCGTCGTCCACTTTGGTGAAGGCGGGGGCGTTGAGCATCAGGCCGTAGGGTGTGTAAAGGTATTCGTCCACCGCGTCCATGCATTTCAAGCTCTGTTCCCTTTCGGACGCCCCGGAAATGACGGCCCAGGTGTTGCTTTCCATGTGCACCTTGCCTTCCTCGGCCGCCGCGGTGCCGATGGCCCGGCCGTCAGCGGTATAACCCCGCCGCCACCAGGCTCCGTCCCACAGTTCCCGGCGGCACGCCTTGGTCATGCCATCCATTTTGGCGCCGTATTCCCTCACGTCTTTTTCCCTTCCCAGGTACCTGGCTGCGTCCAGGAAATGTCCTGTGGCCCACACCAGCAGAAAAGCCACCATCGCGCTTTCGCCGCCGCCCAGGTTAAGGCAGTCGTTCCAGTCCGCCCGCAGGCCTTTGGTAATGCCGTGGGCTCCCACCTGGGAATAGGAAAAATCAAGGGCGCGCTTCATATGGTCCCACACCGTGGCCTCCCCGCCGTCCGCAAAGGGGATGACCTCGTCAAAAAAGGAAATGTCGCCGCTCTCCCTGACGTTTTCGATGATGGCGGGGATCAGCCAAAGCGCGTCGTCGGCGCAGGTGTCCTTCAGCCCGTGGATCATGTCCTTTTTGTCCGGTACCGGCACCACCGTGGGGGATGCAAAGCCATCGTCGCGTTTAGGCGCGAACCACGCCGGGTCGAACAGGTGCAGCCCGTAGCCCATGCTCACCTGTCCGTTCAATAGCTGCCTCAGCCGCGTCAGGCACATGTCCTTTTCCGCGTGTGGGATGCACATGGCGTCCTGGGCGGTGTCCCGGTAACCCAGGCCGGTCCGGCCGCCCACTTCGATAAAGGAAGAAAAACGGGAAAACAGCACGTTGATCTCGCTCTGATACAGATTCCAGATATTCAGGGAGCGGTTCATGTTCTCATGGGGCGTTTTTACCTGCAGGGCCGAAAACTTTCCGTCCCAGTATTCCTTCAATTCCTCAAAAGCGCGGTCGGCTTCCTCTCTTCCATAGCGGCGGCGCGCTTTGGCGGCTGCTTTTTCGTCCCCGGTGCCAAGGTAGAACAGCAGCCGCTTTTCCTCGCCCGCCTCCAAAGCGATCGTCTTCAGAAGCGCGCCGCAGGGGTTGCCTCCAAGCTCCGTGGAGCCGGAAAGGCGGGAGGCGGCAAGGCCCGCCGGATCCCGCTCGGTATGGTAAGCCCCGGTAAAGCATTCTCTGACGCCGTCAAAGCTGTCCGGCATAAAATCGCCCGCAAAAAACTGCCAGCTGTCCTTTTCGTAATGAAGCTCGCACAAGACGGCCCCGTCCCGGAAATGGGACCCCGCCGCGTACAGGCTCATCTGGAAATTCTGGTTGTCCATATCGATATGATGGAAGGAAAACTCCACATATCCGCACACGCTGAGGGTCCGTTTTTCATCCGACGTGTTTTTGATCCTTACGTCGAAGATCTCGACCGGGTCCTCATTTCCTTTTTCCCGGGGGATAAACAGCGTCTGGGAGGCTTTGATCCCCCTGTATTCACATTGGTATACGTTGTAGCTCATGCCGATCCGGCAGGAATACTTCGCCTCCTTCAGCGGCTTGCCCACGGGCTGCCAGCTGACGGACCAAAAGTCCCCGTCCTTTTCGTCCCTGATATACACGTAATGCCCCGGCCAGTCCATCGGCACGCCGTTGGGGCGGAAACGGGTGATGCGGTGGTACTGGGGCGAATCCAGCCAGCAGTAACCACCGGCGTTGTGGCTCATAACAGCGCCCATGCGCTGGGTGCCCAGGTAATTGGTAAAGGAAACGGGTACGTCCACCCGATCGACCACGTATTCCCGCGCTTTGTCGTCAAAATATCCGTATCTCATCAAAAGCTCCTCCGCTTCTTATGATCTTATTATAAGCATACCAGAGTGTTGTCTCAAGCAAAATAGACAAATATGTGATTTATTGTCTGTCTTTGGCGTCATTGTACAAAGGTCCTCCTCCGCCCGCCGGCATCCGTGCCCTATGGGTCCCGAACGGGTCTTTGGATCCCCTCTTTTTTGTTGCCTGTTCATGCGCAACATCGCAAGCGCAGACAACAAACAGCAACCGGGAACGATGCAATCCCCATGTACAAAAGCTATAATATAATCACCAAATCGAAGGGTGGTCGATCATAATGAAGCGCGGAGCCGGAATCTCGGGCAGCGCCAAGAAGACTTTCTGGCTCACCACCATGATGCTGCCGGCGACGGTCTGGCTTCTGCTGATCCGTTACCTGCCGATGTTCGGCATCATGATGTCTTTCCTGGATTACCGCCTGCCCACCCGCAAGATGCCCTTCCCCGTCAACCTTCTGCACAGTCCGTGGGTCGGGCTCAAAAACTTCAGTTTCCTCTTTACCGGTGAAAGCCTGAACATGATCCGCAACACGCTGGGCTACAACGCCCTGTGGATCGTCCTTGGGCTGGTGATCTCGGTCACCTTCGCCATCATGATGAGCGAGATCACCCGCAAGTTCATGGCAAAAACCTACCAGACGATGATGTTCTTCCCCTACTTCCTCTCCTGGGTGGTGGTCGCCTACTTCCTTTTCGCCTTCCTGGACCCCACCAACGGCATGATCGTCCGGGCACAAAGGTCCGCCGGCGGCGCCGTCATCGACTGGTACAACACCCCCGCTTACTGGCCTTTCATCCTGACCATATGTTCTATATGGAAGAACACCGGCTACTCCACCGTATTGTACCTGTCCGCCATTACCGGCATCGACCGCAGCCAGTATGAAGCCGCGGCTGTGGACGGAGCCACCAAATGGCAGCAGACTTTGCACGTAACGCTGCCCCACCTGAAGCCCATGATCGTGATCCTTCTGATCATGAATGTCGGCAAGATCTTCAACGCGGACTTCGGCCTGTTCTGGTCGGTGCCGATGAATTCCGCTCCTCTGTACCCGGTGACCCAGGTGGTGGACACCTACGTATACCGGGCCTACACCTCCACCGGCAACGTGGGCATGAGCACCGCGGCGGGCTTTTTGCAGAACCTGGTGGGCTTTGTGTGCATCATGGCCGCAAACTCCATCGTCCGCAGGCTGGATCCGGACAGCAGCCTGTTCTGAGAAGGGAGGATAAACAATGACCGCCGTATCAAAGCGCATGGCTCATTCCTTCCGGCTCAATCAGGTCAGCCGGAAAGCGGAGGCCGGTTTCCATCTGGTGCTTGGGCTGTTTTCACTGGCCTGCATCGTGCCGTTCCTCTTCGTCATCATCATTTCCTTCTCCTCCGAGGACAGCATCCGCCGCATCGGTTATTCCTTTGTGCCGGCGGCCTGGTCCACGGACGCCTACCGCCAGGTGCTTTCCCTGGGCGACGCCCTGTGGCGCAGCTACTTCAATTCCTTCTTCATCACCATCGTCGGCACCCTGGTCAGCGTGACGATGTGCGTCTTGTACGCCTACCCGCTCTTCCGCAGGGATTACCGCTTCCGCTCATTCTTCAGTTTCCTTTCCTTCTTCACCATGATCTTCGGCGGCGGACTGATCCCCACCTACATCGTGTGCAAAAACCTCCTGCACATGAGCAACAACTATTACGCTCTGATCGTGCCCATGCTGGTGAGCCCCTTCAACATCATTATCATGCGCACCTTCTTCCAGACCTCCGTCCCCTTCGACCTGATCGAAGCCGCCACCATCGACGGCAGCGGGGAATATTCCACCCTGATCCGCATCATCCTGCCCATCGTCAAGCCGGGCATCGCCACCATATCCCTGCTCACCGCCCTGGCCTACTGGAACGAATGGTTCCTGTGCCTCCTGTATGTGACCAAGCGCGAACTGTACCCCCTGCAATACCTGCTGATGGAGATGCAGCGCAACGCCGAATTCCTTGCCCGCAACTCCAGCATGATCGGCGCGGCCGGCGCGGACGCCATCCGCGCCCTGCCCAGCCAGACCATGCGCATGGCGGTGGTGGTGTTCATCGTCCTGCCCATCGCCTGCGCCTATCCCTTCTTCCAGCGTTACGTGGTGGCCGGCCTGACCATCGGCTCGGTGAAGGGTTGAACCTTGGTAAGAACAGCGGCAGAGGAGTCCGCTGCTTACGATAAAATAATATATTTGGAGGAATCACCATGAAAAAGATGCTTGCCCTGCTTCTGGCCGCGATGCTGGTTCTCTCGGCGCTGCCCGTCCTGGCGGACGACCCGGTGGAGATCACCATCCTGTTCGAAGGCTGCAACGTGACCGACGACGCGGCCGTCCTGGAAAAGCTCAATCCCTACCTGGCCGAGAAGATCGGCGTTAACATCAAGCCCGTCTGGGGCACCTGGGGCAACTTCGATGACCTGGCCTTCAACGCGGTGACCACCGGCAGCGATGAATACGACATCCTGTTCACCTGCTCCTGGACCAAGAACGAATACGCCCCCTACGCCAAGAAGGGCGCATACGTCCGCCTGGACGATCCCGACGACGACCTGATGGCCGAATACGGCAAAGAGCTCCGCGAAGTGCTGCCCGCCCTGTTGTTTGAAGGCGCCATGACCGAAGGTCCCGACGGCCAGAAGGGCATCTATGCCGTTCCCGGCTTCAAGGATTTCGCCACCATGAACACCTGGGACGTGAACGTGACCCTCCTTGAAAAGTACGGCTACACCCTGGACGACGTGGTCAGCGCCGGATTCTATGGCTGGGGCGATATTTTCGCCGCTGTCAAGGCCGGCGAGGAAGCCGACGGCCGTGTGTTCTATCCCTTCATCTTTGAAGGCGCGGTCGCCGAGCGCAACGTGATCGGCACCCCCATCGTCACCGGCGACGCCAACAGCCTGCTGAGCTATTACATGAACGTGGAAGATGTTTCCGTCCCCGGCGTGTACGGCAACACCTTCGTGAACAAGTATGCCACCCCCGAATTTGAGAAATTCGTCCGCCAGATGAGGGCCTACTACGAAGCCGGCTACATCGATCCCGCCGTCGCCATCGGCGAAACGGCCACCGACGCCTGGCGCAACGCCCAGAACACCGCCAAGTACCTGATCTCCTCCGAGGTCTCCCTGTACGGTTACGAATT